>NZ_RZQI01000356.1:0-5691 GCF_003998335.1 Mesorhizobium sp. M7A.F.Ca.CA.002.05.1.1
GGTTTGAGGGGTAATAAGTGTCGCGTGTTCGATCGAATGAATACCGCATTCGAGTGCACGTGCGACGGCCTCGTCGGTGTGGGTGTGCACCGACACATACATCTTGGCCTTGTCGGCTTCGTCCTGGAACGCGCGCAGCTCATCCATCGAATAGCCGAGATATGGCCGAGGAAAATGGGAGGATGCCGCGCCGCCATTGGCCATCACCTTGATGAATCTGGCGCCCTTGCGAACCTCGTCGCGAGCGGCACGGCGGCAGTCGTCGACGCCGTCAACGATGCGTCCTACCGAGCCGAGTTGGTCGAGTTGACGGTCGCCACTGATCATGTCGTAGCGCGTCCGATAGTCCGAATGGCCGCCGGTCTGCACCATGGCCTTGCCGCAAATGACCAGGCGAGGACCTTCGATAAGACCCTGCTCTATCGCATGGACCTGAGCCACAGTCGCGCCGCCGAGGTCGCGTACGGTGGTGAAACCGCGATTGAGCATGCCCTTCAATATCCGCACCGAATGATAGGCGACGAGTTCGTTTGGCAGAAACGAGTTTTCGGCCGGATCGGCAACTCCGGAATTGATGTGCACATGGCAATCGATCAGGCCCGGCATCAAAGTCTTCCCGCGCAGATCGAAGCGATGCGCGTTGCTATCCCGGATCGGCTTGTCTGAAACCTCGTCGATAACATTGCCGCTGACGCGGACGAAACGGTCGTGCTCGCCGTCCTCATTGGAGCCGTCAACGATCCGCGCGTTTTCGAATATGTAGGAAGGCATCAGCAGTCTCCTTGTTGGATCGGTGCGCCGCCACGTGCGCCGCGGAATTTGACGGGCGCTACGGTCAGTAGGTTGCCCTGCCGCCGGAAAGATCGAACACCGCGCCGGTGGTAAAGGAATTCTCCTCTGACGCTAGCCAGCAGATCATGGAGGCGGCTTCGCCAAGTTCGAGCATGCGGCCGCGCGGAATCTTGGCAAGCATGTACTCGATGTGTTGCGGTGACTGCTCCATTGCCCCAGGCGTCTTGGCAACCGCCGGAGTGACGCAGTTGACTGCGATGTTCTGCCCTGCGAGTTCCTTGCCCAGTGACTTCGTCAAGGCGATCACGGCTGCCTTCATGGAGCTGTAGGCGACCGCGTTGGGGTTGCCCTCCTTGCCGGCAATGGAGCTGAGGTTGACGATGCGCCCGTAGTTAAGCTCCCGCATATGAGGGACGATGGCGCGGCAGCAGTTGAAAGTCCCTATCAATCCCACACTCAGGACCTGTGCGAAGGCCTCGGGTGGATATTCCCAGGTCGGCATGTTCGGCCCGACCAACGCCGCATTGTTGATCAGTATGTCGATCTTGCCAAACCGTTCCAGCGTGTGTGCAAAGCCCGCTTCCACCGACGCGAGGTCGCCAATGTCAGTCTCAATCCCAAGCACGTCGCGGGTTCGTCCAAGCTGATTGAGAGCCTTTTGCAACGCAGCGCCATCGCGATCCCAGATCGCTATCCTGGCACCGGATGCCAGCATCCGCTCGCTGACTGCGAACCCGATGCCCTGCGCTCCGCCCGTGACAATCGCTACGCGCTGCTCAAGATCATATCGATTCATGGTCGAAGACGCACTCTGATTGAATTATTGATTGAAGCATGTTCCACGGGGGAACCGGTGGCGATTTCGCGACAAGCGCGTGCCAGAACGTATTGACTGCGATGGCCTTTCGCAAAAGACTTCGTTTGGAATGGCTGCTTCGCGATCCGCGATGATGCCCTTGCGACAGTTGCATCCGTGCGGTCAACAGCTATTAGCAGTGACTGGCTGCGTGTTTCGCAGGCCTGACATGGATGGAATATGCCGGAGAGGGGGAGCTACATTGCGTTTTGACCTTCTTTCGCTTCAGCTGTTTGTCGCCGTTTGCGAAGAGCAGAGTATCGCCAAGGCGGCCGATCGCGAGCACATCGCGGCATCGGCGGTGAGCAAGCGGATTTCCGATCTCGAGATACGCCTCAGTACGCCTTTGTTTCACCGCAGCTCGAAGGGACTGGAGCTGACCGCGGCAGCGCAGGCGCTGCTCCACCATGCGCGCGTCGTGCTCCGCGACTTGAAGCAGATGGAGATTGAGCTTGCCCATCACGCCAGTGGCGTCAGCGGGCAGGTCCGCATTTTTGCGAGTGTTTCGACGATCATCCAGCATCTGCCGTCGGATCTGAGCAACTTTCTGGGGACGCATTCGGCCATTCGAATCGATCTGGAGGAGGGCACCAGCCAGCAGGCCGTGGACGCGGTGGCCGAGAACGCTGCGGATATCGGCGTCTTCGGTGGCGTCGTGCCCCGTCGCGGTTTGAAATACATCCCGTATCGCAGCGACCGCCTCGTGGTGCTGGCTCACAGGGACCACCCGCTAAGCTCGCAAACTTCCGTCAAGTTCGCCGACCTCCCGGATTATGACCTGATCGGGCCAAGCAGGGGAAGTTTTCTGGATATGCTCGTCATTCGCGCCGCGGCTGAGCTGAGCAAACCGTTGAAAATGCCAATCCGGGTCAACGGGTTCGAGACGGTGTCGACAATGGTAGAGGCGCAGATGGGCGTCGGCCTCGTGCCGGCGGGATGTGCCGCCCGTTATGTAACGGGTGGCATGCTTGCGGCAATCGCGCTCGACGAGCCTTGGGCAGTCAGGCAGTGGAACATCTGCGTTCAGGACAGTCAGGGCCTGCCACCACCCGTGAAGCTGCTGTTGAAGCACCTTACCAACAGTTGAGAGGCTGGTCCGCCGGCTAACCGGTGCGTCGCGTCCGACGATGCGAGCTTTCCAAAGGACGACTTCGAAGGGTCCGGGTCGGCCCATATAAGTCCTGCCGCAGAGAGGGCCGAGCGAATGCGCCCGCCTCTTCAACTCAATTTCGAAAGGCAAGGCCTTGAAGATAGTAGTGCTCCCAGGAGACGGGATCGGTAAGGAAGTGACCGCGGAGGCAGTAAGGGCGCTGCACGCGGTCATCGGTAGTGAACTCCCGCTCGAACTCACAGAAGCCGTAATCGGAGGTGAGGGGCTGGAGCGCTTCGGCGATGCCCTGCCGCCTGATACCCTCGACATCTCACGCAAAGCTGATGCCATTCTGCTTGGCGGAACCGGCGTTCCTGAGGATGAGAGGCGAGCGCCGAGCGAGGGGGCCGGTTACGGCCTGCTCAAGCTGCGCAAGGCCCTCGGTCTCTATGCTAACTTCCGCCCGGTCGTGCTTTATCCCGAGCTTGTGGACGCCTCCACACTCAAGCCCGAAATTGTCACGGGGGTCGATCTGATCATCTTGCGTGAACTGACCGGCGATCTCTATTTCGGCCAGCCGCGTGGTGTCTCTCGTGACGAGACTGGCGCGCGTGTCGGCATCAACACGATGCGTTATACCGATGCCGAGATCGAGCGCATAGCGCATGCGGGCTTCCAGGCCGCCGCGAAACGACGTAAGAAACTGTGTTCGGTTGACAAGGCAAACGTCCTTGAAACGATGGCGCTGTGGCGCGAGGTCGTTATCGAAGTCAGCAAGCAGTATCCCGATGTGGAATTGACGCATCTCTACATTGACGCGGCGTCCATGGCCTTGATCCGGAATCCCAAGCAATTCGATGTTGTCGTGACGGGCAATGTCTTCGGCGATATCCTCTCCGATGCGGCGGCCATGTTGGCCGGCTCAATCGGAATGCTGCCGTCGGCCTCCCTCGGCGATCACAACAAGGGCCTATACGAACCGGTCCATGGCACCGCGCCGGACATCGCTGGCAAGGACTTGGCGAACCCACTGGCCGCAATCCTTTCGGTTGCCATGATGCTCCGGCAGTCGTTTGGCCGCGACCAGCACGCTTCGCGTATCGAGCAGGCCGTACGGTCAGTGCTGCGCGAGGGGTATCGGACCGCAGACATCTATCAACCCGGCTGCAGGAAGATCGGCACGAGGGCCATGGGTGAAGCAGTTGTCGAGGCGATCCGCAAGCAGAAGGTTGGCGGGGAGGCGGAATTTGCCTGACCGGCCGCTATGACCTGCTGCTCTCGCGGCAAGTCGGTCGCGTCCGCATCGCCGATTGCGACGACAGGTCACCAAACCGAGACTTACTTCGGTTGACTGACCAGCGGTACTCGAAGGCAAGCCAGACATGTTCGAGCGACGTCACGTGGCCGAAGAGGGCTGAATCAGCCGCCGAACATCATAGGTGCCGGGCCGTAGCGACGGACGGCGGATCGTGAGAGCCGAGGGACGGCAGATGAAACATGGCGGTCCTTTCGAACTTGCCTTCGGTCGTGGATTGCTGAAGCTGGCATTGCCGCAAGGCGCGGAGCCGACAGTAATCCGGAAGGCGTTGTTGCCAAAACTCTTCGACGCCTCTTCAGCAATTGCATCCGCCTTCGCGAATCCGATTGGCTCCGAGCCTTTAGCCCGTCTGGTGGTCGGGCGTCGGAGCGCCTGCATCCTTATCTGCGACATCACGCGCCCGGTGCCGAACCGGCTATTCCTACGCGTCATGATCGAGACAATGATTAAAGGCGACATTCCCGCGGACAGGATCGATGTGCTCGTTGCCACCGGCCTTCATCGTCCGAACGAGGGTGTGGAACTGGAGGAACTGGTCGGCGATCCTTGGGTTCTGAAGACCGTCCGCGTCACCAATCATTTCGCACGCAACGAACACGACCACGTCGATCTGGGACATACGCAGACGCGTGGGACACCGATCCGGATCAATCGGCTTTTCGCGGATGCGGACCTCCGTATCGCTACAGGCCTGGTCGAGCCCCATTTCATGGCAGGCTGGTCCGGTGGTCGAAAGGTTGTCGCCCCCGGCGTTGCCGGCCACGAAACCATCCGCACCTTCCACTCGGCGCGTTTCATGGAAGACCCGCTGTCAGTCCAGTGCAATCTGGTCGGCAACCCGCTCCATGAGGAACAGTTGCAGATCGTACGCAAGGTTGGCGAAATCTATGCGTTGAACACCGTGCTCGATGAAGATCGCGATCTGGTTTGCGTGACCTTTGGCGAGATCATAGCCAGCCATCTGGCTGCGGTCGATTTCATCGCCGACACGACGATGATCGACGTGCCGCGCCGGTTCAAGACCGTGGTGACGTCGTCTGCAGGCTATCCCCTCGACAAGACCTACTACCAGACGATCAAGGGTATGGTGACGCCGATCGACATTCTCGACCCGGGCGGGACGCTGATCATCGCCTCGGAATGTTCGGAGGGCTTTGGCAGCCACGAATTCCGCCAGGCGCAAGCGCGCTTGGTGGAGATGGGACCCGAGCCATTCCTTGCCACGCTTACGGCGAAGACGCTTGCCGACATCGATGAATGGCAGACGGAGATGCAGCTGAAGCCGATGCGGGTGGGCAAGATCCAGCTCTACACGACCGGGCTAGATCGCGAGGAACGCCGCATCACCGGAGTTGAACTGGTCCCCTCGGTAAACGACGCAATCGCGGCCAGTCTTGAACGCCATGGCGACCCCGCCGTTGCCATCATCCCGGAGGGACCATACGTCATTCCGATCTATCGGCGGGCAGGACTGTGAGACGCGTCCACCTCGATGCAGTCGGCGGCATCGCCGGCGACATGTTCGTCGCGGCAATGCTCGACGCGCTGCCTGACCTGCGAGAGCGCGTACTTGCCGACGGCGCTGCAGTGCTTCCGGTTGAGGCCGGTGGCATTGCCTTCGAGGAAGGCGAGAGC
>NZ_RZQI01000357.1:0-5689 GCF_003998335.1 Mesorhizobium sp. M7A.F.Ca.CA.002.05.1.1
TGGCTATATTTGTCAGAACACGCAGAACGCGGACAGCTTCCGAAAAGCAATAATCGGCAGCGCAGGAACTGGAGGAAAAGACGATGACCGCGCCAGGCGATTTACAGCAGGCACTGTTTCTCAGGCTGAAAAGCGATGCATCGCTGTCGGCCTTGCTGGGCGGCGCCGGACTGCTCGAACGGCCAACCGACAATGCCGCTTTTCCGTACGTGACCTGCGGCCAGACCTCCGCTTTCGACTGGGATACGGGCACCGAGAACACCGACGATCAGTTGATTACGCTGCATGTCTGGTCGAAAGCCCATGGCGACGCCGAAACGCTTGCCATCATGGCCGCCATCCAGGCGCGCCTTGCCGACGCAGCATTGGTGATTGGCCCTCGCGGCCAGACACGACTGTCGCTGGAATTCGCCGAAGCCCGCCATGACGAGGATCTGCTCGTCCATCACGGGCTGCTGCGTTTTCGCGCGATAACGCAGGAAAATGCCTGATGCGCTTTCAATATGGTCAAAACCGAGTCTAGACTGGACTTTCGCGGGATTTCACCTGTTCGAGGCGGTGAAATTCCAGGTTGATTGTCTCGCGTTGCAGGGGTGTGGCGAGGATGTTTTCAGCGGCATTCACCGTTCATTTCACGTTCAGCACCGATACGTTACAACGCCGGTCATGAAAACGCTTCGCTCCCACTTCCGAATCGCGACACTGGCGCTTTGTGCTGCCGGGCTGTTCGCGTCGCGGGCGATGGCGATGCCGGTCATCGCGCCGCCCGACCTGGCCAGTCCGATCGTACTGGCGGCGTCCGATTGCTACGCCATCGGCCAGCAGGTGGCCGAGCAGAATGGCGGAACGCTGGCCAAGGCCTCGCAATCGACGCGCGGCGGTCAGCCTGTCTGTGTCATCGTGGTGCTCGTTCCAGGCAAGGACGGACAACGTCCGCGCCGTTCCGAGATCGTCGTTCCGCTGAACTGACCCAATCAACCTTAGGCTACGTTTCCCAGGCCGCCGGAATCGGCCTATATCTGCCCCAGTCTTCAATCTGACAAAGCTCTTCAATCTGACCAAGCCCTTCAATCTGACAAAGCTCTTCAACAGGTATCGAACTCCGCATGCGTGTACTCGTCGTCGAAGATGACAAGGATCTCAATCGGCAGATATCGGATGCGCTGGTCGATGCCGGCTATGTCGTCGACCGCGCCTTCGACGGCGAGGAAGGCCATTTCCTTGGCGACACAGAGCCCTATGACGCGGTCGTGCTCGATATCGGCCTGCCGCAGATGGACGGCATAAGTGTGGTCGAGCGCTGGCGGCGCGGCGGCCGCAAGATGCCGGTGCTGATCCTGACGGCGCGCGACCGCTGGAGCGACAAGGTCTCCGGCATCGATGCCGGCGCCGATGACTACGTCACCAAGCCGTTCCACATCGAGGAGGTGCTGGCCAGGCTGCGGGCCCTGATCCGGCGGGCTGCCGGCCATGCCTCGTCCGAACTGACCTGCGGGCCGCTGCGTCTCGACACCAAGGCCTCCAAGGCCGATGTCGACGGCGTGCCGCTGAAACTGACGTCGCACGAATTCCGCCTGCTCGCCTATCTGATGCACCATATGGGCGAAGTCGTCTCGCGGACCGAACTGGTCGAGCATCTCTACGATCAGGATTTCGACCGCGATTCCAACACCATCGAGGTGTTTGTCGGGCGGCTGCGCAAGAAGATGGGCATCGACATGATCGAAACCGTGCGCGGCATGGGCTACCGCATGCGTGAGCCGGAGGCGTAACTCGGAACCGCTCAAACCAACCGCAAGGACGCCGCTTTCGCTGCGTTTGTGGCCGCGTTCGCTGACGTTCCGCGTTATCGCCTTTTCCACGGTCTGGGCGATCGTGACGCTCGTTGTCATCTTCACCTTGATCACCACCCTATACCGCCAGGCCAGCGAGCGCGGCTTCGACAGCCTGCTTTCGGCGCATCTGTTCAACCTGATCGGTTCGATCGGCATCTCCGATAGCGGGGCGCTGACTGGCGCGCCAGACCTCGGCGACCTTCGGTTCTCGGAGCCGAATTCGGGCTGGTACTGGTCGGTCGAGCCCGCTTCGGAGGGCGTGCATGGCGATCTCCACTCGTCGTCGATGACCACGACGATCCCATCACCGAGCGTTGCCGAGGTGCCGTTCAATGCCAGCTTTCAGCGCAGCTACGCAGCTGAAGGCATCGACGGCGAGCAACTCGAAGTTTTCGAGAGCGAATTCGTTCTCGACGCCAAGAACCGGGCCGCGCGTTTCCGCGTCATGGGCAACCAGAGCGAACTCGAACAGGAAATCGCTACCTTCCAGCGCCGCCTGCTGACCTATCTCAGCCTGTTCGGCGTCGGCATGATCGCCATCAACGCGATCGCCATCCTGCTCGGCCTGCAGCCGCTGCGCCGGGTCAGGAACGCGCTCGCTATGGTGCGCGAAGGCACCGCCCAGAGGCTCGACGGCCGCTTCCCGGCCGAGATCGAACCACTTGCCAACGAAACCAATGCCTTGATCGAAAACAACAGGCGCATCGTCGAGCGGTCGCGAACACAGGTCGGCAATCTCGCCCATTCGCTGAAGACGCCGCTGGCGGTACTGCTCAACGAGGGCCGCGCGCTCGGCGGTGCCAAGGGGCAGCTGATCGCGGAACAGGCCGCTTCCATGCAGAAGCAGGTCGAACACTATCTCCAGCGCGCCCGCGTCGCGGCACAACGCGACAGCGTCGTCTATCGCACGCCGGTGACGCCGCTGGTGCAGCGCATGGTGCGGGTTCTGCAGAAGCTCAATCCGCAGACAAATCTGTCGCTGTCGCTGCCGGCGGCCGAAATCGTCTTCGCCGGCGAGCGCGAGGATCTTGAGGAATTGCTGGGCAATCTCCTTGAAAACGCGATGAAATGGGCAAAGAGCGCGGTGCAGGTTTCGGTCGTGCCCTTGACCGGCAAGGACGACCCGGCCGGCCTGTTCGAGATCAGCATAGAGGATGACGGTCCGGGCATTCCCGAGGACAAGGCGCGCGAGGCTCTGAAGCGGGGACGGCGTCTGGACGAGACGAAGCCCGGAACAGGTCTGGGGCTGGCCATTGTCGCAGACCTTGTCAACGAGTATGGAGGCGTTCTGGCGCTCGAACGGTCCGGTATGGGCGGATTGAAGGCGGTGGTGCGATTGCGGAGCCTTCAGTGATGTTCACCAGGTCCAATCGACATAGAAGGACGGGAGATGTTATTGGCGGCATGTCGATTGGTCCCGCAGTGGCAGCGGCCAAATTTCCGACAAATATCAATACTATGGCCACGCCAACTTCTCCGATGACGCGGCCCCCGGCGCATCCATGGCAGGCTCCCACTCAAGAAAATCGGTTGTTGGCATGAAGATTCGCGTCGCTCTCGTTTCCGCATTGCTGGCCGTTTCCGGCTGCACCACCTTGAGCGGCAAGGGTCCAGCCATAGCAGTGACACCGGCCTCGACACCTCCTTCCAGCGGCAAGGTGACCACGACGATCATTTCGGCGATGGGCGGCGGCCTCATCAGCGGGACGATCGGCAACGGCCTCAGCGAGACCGAGAAGCGCAGCGCGCTCGAGGCTGAATACAAGGCGCTGGAATATACGACCAGCGGCCAGAAGGTGACGTGGAAAGGCGCTCAGGCTTCGCGCTACGGCGAGGTGGTTCCGGCCCAGCCGTACCGCGTCGGTTCGCAGGACTGCCGCCAGTACACGCAGACGGTGTTTTCCGCCGGCGCCGGGGTCACGGCGCGTGGAACCGCTTGCCGCAACGCCGATGGCAGCTGGACGCCGCTGACCTGACGACCGTCTGCCGACGATTGGCGGCTGGCGTCGTCAAAGCGTCGCAGCATGCATCTGTTGGCACGGCAGAGCTCTGCCGGTATTGGAAGAACCATGCTGTTCTGGGTCATAGCCGCCATTCTCACGCTGGGTGCAAGCCTGGCGGTGCTGCTGCCGCTGGCCGCCAGCGCCAAGGGCGCGTCGTCGAGCGGCGAACATGATCTCGAAGTCTATCGGGACCAATTGTCCGAGCTTGACCGCGACGCCGCGCGTGGCTTGATCCAGCCGGCCGAAGCAGCCGAGGCCCGCGCCGAGATCGCTCGCCGCATCATTCGCCTTGACAATGCGGGTACCGCCAGCGGCGCAAACCCTGGCCGAGCGTCGATCACGGCAAGGCTGGTGGCAACCGTAGCCGTGCTGGCGGTGCCGCTGGTCAGTTGGGGGCTCTATGTCAAGCTTGGCTCTCCCGACCTGCCGTCGCAACCGCTCAGCGAGCGGTTGGCCAAGAATCCCGCCGACAGTTCGGTCGACGAGCTGGTGGCGCGGGCCGAAGCCCATCTGGCCGCCAATCCCACTGACGGCAGGGGCTGGGACGTGCTCGCACCGGTCTATCTGCGCATGCAGCGCTTTTCCGACGCGGCGGGAGCCTATCGCAACGCCATTCGGCTCGATGGCGACAGCGCCGTTCGCCAGGCCGGTCTCGGCGAGGCGATCGCCAGCGCGGCAGGCGGCATTGTCTCGGCCGATGCCCAGGATGCCTTCGAGGCAGCCCTGAAGCTCGATCCGGCCAACGCGAAGGCGAGTTTCTACCTGGCCATGGCGTTGGCGCAGGAGGGGCGCGCCAAGGAAGCGACCACGGCATGGCAGGCGATGCTGGGCAGATTGCCGCCGGACTCGCCATGGCGCGGTGCCGTCGAGCAGGCGCTGGCCAAATCCGGAGGCTCCGACGTCGCCTCCAGCGGCGCCAGCAACGGTCCCGATGCCGGCGATGTCGACGCCGCATCCTCGATGTCGCCGCAGGATCGGGAGGCCATGATCAATACGATGGTCGCCGGCCTCGACGACAAACTGCGGCAAAATCCGCGTGATCCGGAAGGATGGATGCGGCTCGTTCGTTCCTATGTCGTGCTCGGCAAGGCCGATCAGGCGCGTGAGGCGCTCGGTCGCGCCATCGCCGTCTTTGGCGCAGACAGTGAGCAGGCGAAGAAATTCACCGCCTTTGCCGCTTCGCTTGGCCTTGCGGCGACGGAGTAGAACAAGACATGACGCGCAAGCAGAAACGATTGTCGGTGATCACGGGCGGGCTGGTCTTTCTGGGTGCCGCGACGGGGCTGACTTTTTACGCGCTTGGCCAGAAGGCCTCCTTTTTCTACATGCCGGCCGATCTCACCACCGCCAGTGTCCAGCCTGGCCAGCGCATCCGGTTGGGTGGATTGGTCGAAAAAGGCACGATCCAGCGCGGGCAGGGGGCAACGGTCGGCTTTTCGGTGACCGACACGCACAAATCGGTCAAGGTCACCTACACCGGCATCCTGCCCGACCTTTTCCGCGAAGAGCAGGGCGTCATCACCGAGGGTACTTTCGGCCCGGACGGGGTTTTTGTTGCCGATAGCGTGCTGGCCAAGCATGATGAGCGCTACATGCCCAAGGAGGTTGCGGACGGCCTCAAGGCCAAGGGCGTCTGGCAGGAGAACAAGAGTGAATAGCTCCGGCAGGAGAGCGACAATGGATCACGGGCATGGTTGAAACCGGACATTTCGCCCTCGTCCTGGCGTTTGCGCTTTCGCTGGTGCAGACGGTGGTGCCGCTGTTTGGCGCGCGCCTGAACAACCAGCGCCTCATGGCCGTCGGCGGTCCGGTCGCGGTGACCGGCTTTGCCTTGACGGCGCTGTCCTTCGC
>NZ_RZQI01000358.1:0-5687 GCF_003998335.1 Mesorhizobium sp. M7A.F.Ca.CA.002.05.1.1
GCTCGCCAGGCTGGAGCCGCTGCGGGAAGGCGCCACCGCGCCCGAGGGCGTCCCGCGCGAAATCATGCGCGAGATGAACTGGGTGCGCCCGCTGCTGTCGGCGCGCATCCATTACGCCAACCGCACATCGGACAACGCACTGCGCCACGGCGTCTTCCGCGGTTTGAGAGATGTCGGCCTGTCGACGCCGGTCTCGTCCAAACGCAAGCGGCTGATCGCCGAGGCCGACCTTGCCACCATCTGGGTGACCAACCCGACGCGCCGGCTGTTCGGCAAGACCGGCCCGACCAAGCTCGACATCGCCGTCTATTATGCGCTGGTCGGCGATTTCATGCTGCCGCACATCCTCGGCCGGCCGGTGTCGCTGGTGCGCTGCCCGACCGGCCTGCCGAAGGATTGCTTCTTCCAGCGCCACGCCTTCACCGGTATGCCGCCCTCGGTGGTGACATTCGAGGCGACAAATTCGGAGGGCGAGACCAAATCCTATCTCTCGATCGAAGGCGCGAAAGGATATCTGGCGCTGGCGCAGTTCGGCGTCGTCGAGTTCCATACCTGGGGCACCCACCGCACCAGCCTCGACAGACCCGACCAGATCGTCCTCGACCTCGATCCGGGCGAGGGGATTTCATGGCGCGAGGTGGTCGAGGCCGCCGTGCACATCAAGGGCGAATTGGAGCGCCTGGGGCTGGTGCCGTTCGCCAAGACCTCCGGCGGCAGCGGCATCCACATCACCGTGCCGGTGACGGGCAAGCAGAACTGGAAGAAACTGCACCAGGCGACCAGCGCCATCGCCACGCATCTGGCGACAACGGCGCCGGACACCTTCACCACCACCATGGGCAAGGACAACCGCAAGAAGCGCATCTTCATCGATTATCATCGCAATGCGCGCGGCCACACCTCCGCAGCCCCTTATTCCTTGCGCGCCCGCACCAATCTGCCGGCCTCGACGCCGGTGAGCTGGAGCGATCTGGAATCCATCGATGCGCCGCAGTATCTGAACTATTCCTCCCTGCCGGGGCTGCTGGCGACGTCGGGCGATCCGTGGGCGGAGATCGACGAGTTCGCGCGGGATTTGCCGGTGTTCGAGGGAACGAGGAAGTAGTCGCGAGATGAGGGCGCAGTCCCGCCAGCGTCTCAATTCCAAGTCCATCGACGCTTCCGACAATTTGAATTATTCTCTCCGCCACGACCTCAAAGACGTACCGGAAGATTTCGTCAGGGATTTGCCTGTATCGTGTGGGGTCGGTGTAGGATTTCCTCGGCGCCAATCGTCCTTCGGACGAAAAGCGCTGCAGCAAATGTCAGTGCATGGCCGCGTAGGAGTGTTTCATGGCGCCCAGGGCAAGTTGGAAAGGTTACCTCAAACTCAGCCTCGTGAGCTGTCCGGTGCGGCTATATCCCGCCACCAGCGCCAGCGAGCGCATCAGCTTCAACCAGTTGCACAAGAAGACCCATAACCGCATCAACATGAAACCGGTCGACCCCGAATTGGGGCTCGTCGAGCGTGCTGATCTGGTCAAGGGCTACGAATACGAGGACAAGCAGTACATCATCATCGATGATGCCGATCTCGATGCGGTGCGCATCGAATCCAATCACACGATGAACATCGAGGCCTTCGTCGACGAGGACGAGGTCGATGTCATCTATCAGGACGCGCCCTACTACATGGCGCCCGACGGTGCGATGGCGGAAGAGACCTTTGCCGTGCTGCGCGAAGCGATGCGCAAATCCGGCAAGCTGGCGATCGCCCGCCTGGTGCTGTCCAGCCGCGAGCGCGTGGTGACGATCGGCGCGCGCGAGAACGGTATGTTCGTGTGTACATTGAGGAACCCGAACGAAGTACGCGGCACGGCTGAATATTTCGGCAACATCCCGGCTGGCAAGCCCGACCCCGAAATGCTGCAGCTCGCCGAGGCGCTGATCAAGCAGAAGGAAACCACCTTCGATCCGAAGAATTATGAGGACCGCTACGAGGCGGCACTCATGACGATGATCCGCGAGAAGCTGAAAGGCCACAAGCCGATCATCGCGGCGGCACCCGAGCGCGGCAATGTCATCAACCTGATGGATGCGCTGAAGGCCAGCCTGTCGCAATCGAAGCCGCCGGCCAAATCGAAAAGCAAGGCCGACGAGGTTGCCAAGCCCGCCGCGAAGAAGGCGGCAGCGGGTGGTGCTGCTGAAAATCCGTTGAAGGCCAATCTGCTGAAGGCGGTCGGCAAGAGCAAGAAATGACGGCACCGACCGGCGCTGTTTTCGGCACGATAGGCGCGCTGGCGGCTTTTCCGCTCAGGCTGGCTGCGCGGGAAGTGGAACGCCAGCACGGCCAGCTGCGGCGCGGTATCACCAGGCGCACCACGCATGTCGTCTTCGGCCGGACACTTCTCGCCAGGGCAGGCCTCGTCAAAAACGGCGATGCCGGGATCGAGCGCAGTGTCGCCGCCGAGCGCGCGGCCGGTCGAACGCTGATCAGCGAGAACGGATTCCTGCGCCTTCTCGGACTGATGAAGACACCGGAGGCGTCTTCGCTGTCGCGGCAATCGCTGATCGATCAGTCGCGGCTATCAGGCTCCGACCTCGATTTTTTGTCGCTGTTCGATGCGTTCGAGCATGACACAGAACCTTATTCCTTCCGCGACCTGATCCTGGCGCGCAAATATGCCGGGCTCATCGCCGGCGGCGCGACATGGGCGGCGATCGCGCGCTCCGTCCACCGCTCCGGCCCGGTGGCGTCGCTGACCGCCAAGTCGCTCAATGTCGGCTCGCAGCATGGGCGCGCCGACGCGATCTATCTCGAAGGCGGCCAGAGCGAACTCGATGGGCAGTTGCTGTTCGATCTCGGAACAGCCGGGGCAGAGGGTGACGACACGCTGGAGGAGCTGTTCGCCGAGGCGGAAGCGGCGGAGGAGCAGGGCGACCATGATGGGGCCGCCGCGCTCTACCAGCGCTGTCTCGCCATCGATCCGAGCGATGCGATTGCCGCCTTCAACCGCGCCAACTGCCTGCGCGCCGGCGGCCACGCGGTGGACGCCGCGCATGACTATATCAATGCGATAAAACTCGACCCGGCCTTCGTCGAGGCGTGGTTCAACCTGGCCGGACTGATGAGCGAGCAAGGTCGCGAAGCCTCGGCGCGAAGGCACCTGCAGAAGGCGATCGCGCTCGACAAGACCTATGCCGATCCGGTGTTCAACCTTGCGAGGTTGGAGTTCGACGCGGGCAATCTGCTAGAGGCGCGGCAGCTGTGGGTGCGCTATCTCGAACTCGACGCGGATTCGGAATGGGCGCGGGTTGCAGCCAAGGGCGTGCAGTTCGTGGATCTGCAGCTGGCGCGGACGGCGGGGTGAGCATGATTGGCAAAGGCCGCCATGACAGCCAATCTCCCCCCTTGCGGGGGAGATGTCCGGCAGGACAGAGGGGGGCGCTGTCCCGCCAACAGATCGGCCAATTTTGGCGCGTGTTCCCGCACGCAAGCATGACCGAAGGCTGGCATTCCTTCACGCCCCCCTCTGCCCTGCCAGGCATCTCCCCCACGAGGGGGGAGATCAGCAGCGTCGCCGTCGCGCCGGACATCACAGCATGACCCACTTCCTCTTCGACGGTCCCGACACCGCGCCCACCACCATCCTGCTTGCCCATGGTGCGGGCGCGTCGATGGATTCGCCTTCGATGACCGCCACCGCCAAGGCGCTGGCCGCGGCCGGCTTACAGGTCGCGCGCTTTGAATTCCACTACATGGCTGCCCGCCGCTACGGCCACCGCAAACCGCCGCCGCGGGCCGAGACGGTAAATCCGGAATATATCAAGGCGACAGCCGACCTCAGGGCAAAGGGCGTGACGGGACCGCTGATCATCGGCGGCAAGTCGATGGGCGGGCGCGTCGCCTCCATGGTCGCCGACGAGATGTTTGCCAAGGGCGAGATTTCAGGGCTGGTCTGCCTCGGCTATCCCTTCCATCCGCCGGCCAAGCCCGAGCAATTGCGCACCAAACACCTTGCCGATCTGAAGACGCCGACGCTGATCTTCCAAGGTACCCGCGACGAGTTCGGCACCAGGGACGAGGTTGCGACTTATGACCTTTCCGATCGCATCGAGGTCATCTGGCTGGAGGACGGCGACCACGATCTCAAGCCTCGCAAGAGCATCTCGGGATTTTCGGCGGCCGACCATCTGAAGATGCTGGCCGAGACGGTCAAGGCGTGGTCGGGTCGGATCGCTTCCTGAAGCGATGAAGATCGCCTCCTTCAACATCAACAACATCAACAGCCGGCTTGAAAACCTGCTGGGATGGCTGGCTGTGGCAAAGCCCGATGTCGCCTGCCTGCAGGAGCTGAAGGCGCGCGACATGCAGTTTCCACGCTCGGCATTGGCGGCGGCCGGCTATGGCGCGGTGTGGAAGGGCGAGCCGACGTGGAACGGTGTTGCCATCCTGGCACGGGGCGCCGAGCCAGTGCTGACCCGCGATGCCTTGCCCGGCGATGATGCCGACAGGCAGAGCCGTTATATCGAGGCGGCGGTGAACGGCATCATCGTCGCTTGTCTCTATGCGCCGAACGGCAATCCTCAGCCCGGTCCGAAATTCGCCTACAAGCTCGCCTGGCACGCGCGGCTGGAGGTGCATGCCGAACAGTTGCTCGACACCGGCCTGCCGGTGGTGCTGGCCGGCGACTACAACATCGTGCCCGAGCCGCGCGATATCTACGCCACCCGCTCCTATGACGACAACGCGCTGGTGCAGCCGGAAAGCCGGGCGTCGTTCCAGCGCCTGCTCGACCAGGGTTGGCTTGATGCCCTGCGCAAGAAGCATCCGAAGGAAACGCTTTACACATTCTGGGACTATCGCCGCAACCGCTGGCCGCGCGATGCCGGCCTCCGGCTCGATCACATCCTGCTGTCGAAGAAACTGGCACGCCGCCTGACCGCCGCCGGCATCGACCGCGACGTGCGCGGCGAGGACGGCGCCAGCGACCATGCGCCGGTGTGGGTGGAATTGAAGTAGGCGACTGCTTTCATTGCGTCGCGCTTGAACGGGTCCCTGCAACGCGCTTAAAGTCCTTTGTCTTGATGCAAGTTGCTGTCCCAATCCGGGTTCGCTTTTGGCCGACATGCAATAACCCTGTCGGCAAAGTACTCCAACGCAGCCGGATCGCCCGTGAACGCAACCCCCCACGAGATTTGTGAATCGAGGCTCCATGCCTGACTTGGGCGCTGTCGAGATACTGGCCGCTGCCATTGTGGTGCTTGCGGCTGCTGTCATGTCCTGGCTGCTGTGGCGGAAGCGCAGCCGCCGCAAGGGACGGCGGCAGACCAATCCGGCTGCCGACTATGCCGTCCGTACCGAATGGAACGCCGGCGGGGGTATGCTCAATTACTCATCCTTCGTCTATTTCGATGTCGATCGCGACGGCAAATACGGCGCCGGAGACCGGCCGATGGCCGGGATCATGGTGCGGCTGTATGACGAAGCCGGCAAGCTCGCCGCATCCGCGCGCACCAACAATGCCGGCTTTGCCAATTTTCCCATGTCGGTGAAAAGCAGAAAGGCCGTGATCCGCAAGCCGGGCAACTGGCGCTTTGTGGTTTCGGTGCCGCCCGGCTGGCAGGCGAAAAGCGAAAATGACATTCAGTCCCGACGCTTCATGCCGCTGCCGGGTTCGCCGGCCGGGATGGTATCGCAGGAGATG
>NZ_RZQI01000359.1:0-5681 GCF_003998335.1 Mesorhizobium sp. M7A.F.Ca.CA.002.05.1.1
CGCCGAACGCCAATGCAACCTCGCCGTTATCCGCACGGAGCATTTCAAATATGTGCATTTCGGCGGCAATCTGCCGCCGCTGCTCTTTGATCTAAAAAGCGATCCGGGCGAGCTGGACAATCTCGCGGCCGACCCCGGCCATCTCACCGTGCGCCTGGAATTCGCCGAACGGCTGCTCGCCTGGCGGGCCGAACATCTCGACCAGTCGCTGGCGCTGGCCGAATTGACCCAGAACGGCCTCGTCGGCCATGCCGCTGGCCTGCCACCTGGCCACACATAAATAAAGCCCGCGCCGTTGCCAGCGCGGGCTTCATTGGGCTGAACAGAATTACCTTACGATCATGCGCTGCTGATCGCGCTGTTCGGCGTAACTGCCTTTATCATAGGCGGTTTGAGCCTCGAGCTGTTCCTTGGTGAAGGTCGTGTAAAGATATTTGTTGCCGTCCTTGTCGGTCATGAATTTGAGATTATCCATACCAACCGCGACCTCCTTTTCACCGACGCCTAAGAAGCCGCCAACGTCGACGATCACCGCGTCCGTCTTGTTGTCAGGCGCAAGCACGACATCGCCGATTTCGCCTACCCTGGCGTCGTTTGCGCCGTAGACAGTCGTGCCCTTCAGGTCATCGGCACGAATCTCGCCGACCGGCATCTCGGTCAACGTCGACTTGTCGATGGCGGCAGTCTGTGTCTGGTCGGGAGCCGAGGCGTCAGGGGTGGTCGCTGCCGGAGCTTCGGCGGTCTTATCTGCCGGAGCGACAGCAGGAGCCGTCGTGTCGGACGGCACAGCAGCCGGAGCGGTGGCCGCAGGCTCGTTGGAAGCCGTCGTGGCCGGCGCCGGATCATAGGCCTTGCGGTCGAAATCGGGCTGCGCCTGCAGCTCTTCCTTGGTGGTCTGGGCCACCAGCCAGCGGTCGCCATTCTTCTCGGCCCACTGCGCCTTAGAGAAATCATAGGTGACATTCTTGGCGCCGAGGCCAAGGAAACCGCCCACGCCGATGACCAGGGACTCGGCCTTGCCTTCCTTGGTCAGCACGATGTCGTTGACGTCGCCGATATTCTGCGCGTCATCACCGGTTCCGTTATATACGTCTTCACCGATGATGTTGGTGGCAAGGTTACCGTCCGCGCGCTTTACCGGTTCCGCCGGAGCGGCGTTCATGTCGGCCGGCTTTTGTGCCGTATCCGTCGTAGCAGGTGCCGTAGGTGCGGTCGCGTCGGTCGATGCCGCAGGTGCGGGGGCCGGACTGTAGGGCTGGCTGTCGAATTCCGCCTGAGCGGTCAACTCGTCCTTGGTCGTCTGGGCTACCAGCCAGCGGTCACCATTCTTTTCGGCCCACTGCAGCTTGCCGTACTCGAAGGCGACGCTCTTGGCACCGACACCCAGAAAACCGCCAACGTCGATGACGACGGATTTCGCCTGCCCATCCTTGTCGAAGACGACGTCGCTGACATTGCCGATGTTCTCGGCATCATCGCCGGTGCCGTTGTAGACGGATTCACCGATGATGTTGGTGACGATGCTGCCCTCTGCGCGGACCGTCGCGGCGCCTGACTCCTGAACGGCTGGGCTCTGTGCCGGCGCCGGGGTCGTCGCGCTCTGCGCATATGCGCCCGTCGCGATCAGTGTTGCGAGTGCGGTCGTGGCTAAAAGATTGCGGATCATGATAGTCTCTCCTCGTGCCTGATCTCATGCGCCGCGTCTTCGCCGGAAAGTCGGACGCGGCATCTACAGGTTCACAACGTTGTGACCAGTCTGTTGTTCCGACAAAACCGCGCCGTCCGGAAATCGAAATCACAGAAATGATCGAGCGGCTTAGAAGCCCGTTCGTGTCAAGGGAACCTTTTCCGTCGCCGCCGCGTTTCAGCCATCGGCTGGGCGTGTCCCGGCCACTTTTTGGCTGACATGGTGGAGCGGGGTATGAAATTCGCAGCGGTGCTGAACCGGGATGGCGGCACTTTGCGCACCACCGACCTCGTCGCCTTCTCCGACAGGATGCATCAGACGCTGGAGACGGCAGGGCACTCGCTCAGCATCGAAATTGTCGCCGGCAAGGACGTGGTGGAAACGCTCGACAGCGCGGCTTCGCGTCGCTCTGTCGACGTCGTGCTGGCGGGTGGCGGCGATGGGACCATTTCCGCCGCGGCCGCGCGGCTGATGGGCACGAAGAAGGCGCTTGCCATATTGCCGGCCGGCACCATGAACCTGTTCGCGCGGGGGTTGGGCATTCCGCAGTCACTCGATGGAGCGCTGAAATCCTTCGCCGACGGCGAAATCATCGCGGTCGACGTGGCGACAGCCAATGGCCAACCTTTCATACATCAGTTCTCGATCGGCATGCATGCAAAGATGGTGCAACTGCGCCAGAAGATGGAGTTCGGTTCGCGGTTGGGAAAGATCCGCGCCTCGGCCAAAGCGGCTTGGGCGACGATCAACAATCCACCTGCGATGAATGTGACGCTCAGCATCGGCGAAGCCGAAATGGCGGCACGCATCACCGGCATCGGCATCACCAACAATTTGTTCGGCGAAGGCCATTTGCCTTACGCCGACAATCCGGCGGGCGGCGTACTCGGTGTCTATGTCACGGTGGCGAAGCAGCGCGCCGAACTGGTCAAGTTTTTCTTCAACGTGGCGCGCGGCAAATGGCGCGACAACGAACATGTCGAAATCCACCAGACGAACAGAACGGTGCTGAAAATCCATTCGAGCAGCCGCAAGTTTCGCGCTGTGATGGACGGCGAATTGGTCAGGCTTGACCGTGAAACGGTAATCGAAATCCAGCCTGGCGCGCTGAATGTACTGGTGCCGGCGAGCGCGGCCCAATCGAGAGCCGCCTGATGCGATGCGTTGCAACGAACAAACCGGCTTTAGCCAGCAGGAGCCTGCTCGGTGGTGCTGGGCGTGGGGACATGCTGTTCATCGCTGGTTGGCGCCTTGATCAACACACCATAAATCTCGGCAATGCCCCACGCAGCAAACACCAGAAGCAATGCGGCGATCAGGATTCGAAATCCATGCCAGCCCCATCGCCCCTGCCGCGCCTTGTTTTCTGGAATGATCTTGGCCATGCTCGATCCCTGTCTCATTCTGCACCAGCTGGCGCGCTCGGCAAATCATGGTCGGGTAACGGTTCCTCGCTAGGATGGTTCCGGAAAAGCGCGCTGGCCTTGCACCAGCGCAAGCAGGCGACGGCGAAGACCGGGACGAGGCAAGTGGGGTGACTGGCAAGACGCAAACAGTGCCCGAGCTGCCGGCCGAAGTTGCGCGCGCAGTCAAGGATGTTGACCGGCTCGCCGTGCTGCACGGGTTGGAGGTGCTGGATACAGCGGCCGATCCCGATTTCGACCGCGTCAGCAGCCTTGCCGCGGCGGTGATGCAGGTGCCGATGGCCCTGGTCACGCTCGTCGACCTCGAACGGCAGTGGTTCAAATCCTGCTTCGGCCTGGACGAGGCCGAAACCGCGACCGACGTCTCCTTCTGCGCCCATGCGATTGCCGCCGGCGACGAACCGATGGTGGTGGTGGATGCAACGACGGATCCCCGTTTCAAGACCAACCCGCTGGTCACCGGAAAGCACCATGTCCGCTTCTATGCCGGCGCGCCGATGGTTGTGGCAGGTGCCCGCATCGGCACGCTGTGCGTGCTCGACCGCTCGCCGCATGGTTTTCCATCCCACGCTGAGCTCGACCAGTTGAAGTCGCTCGCCGGCCTCGCCGCCAGCCTGTTCACCCTCAAGGACACAACCCGCAGCGGCGCGATCGCCGAGGCCGCACTGGTTCGCGAGGAAAAACGACGCGCCATCGCACTCGATGCGGCGTCGCTCGCTAGTTGGGCATGGGATATCCGCACCGATATCATCGAATGCGACACATTGATGTCGGAGCTGTTCAGCCTGCCGCGATCCAACCGGCTGCGCGCACGCGACATCCTCACCGCCATCGATCCGCGTGACGTCTACCAGACCGAAACCCGCTTTCGCGACGCCCTGACCGGCAGCGACGACTATTTCGGCGAATACCGGGTGAAGGGCTTTCATCCGCCGCGCTGGCTCGCCACGCGCGGCCGTGTCATCGAGCGTGACGGCGACGGCAAGCCGACCTTGATCTTCGGCGTCAACTACGACATCTCCGAGCGTAAGCTCGGCGACGAACGCCAACGGCTGCTGCTGCGTGAGCTCAACCATCGCGTCAAGAACACTTTGGCGACCGTCCAGGCGCTGGCAACGCAGACCGTGCGCCATGCCCGCCAGCCAAGCGAGTTCCTCGAGGCGTTCGGCGCCAGGCTTCAGGCCTTGGGCATCGCCCACAATCTGTTGTCGGACCGCGAGTGGCGCGGCATTGGCATCAGTGAACTCGTTCAGATCGAGGTCAAACCTTTCGAAACGGCCGAGCAGCCGCGCATGACGATCTCCGGCGACGACCTGCTGCTGTCGCCCGACCAGGCCGTCGGGCTTGGCCTGATCCTGCATGAACTGGCCAGCAACGCGCTGAAATATGGCTCGCTGTCGGTGCCGTCAGGCAGGGTCGATCTCGGCTGGAGGATGCAAGGCAGGAGGGATGCCCGGCGTCTTGTGCTGACCTGGCGCGAAAGCGGCGGCCCGCAAGTCGCTCCGCCGGATCGGCACGGCTTCGGCTCGATCCTCATTCGCCGCAGCCTAGCCAAGGTCATTTCCAGCGAAGTGACCCATGAATTCCGGCCGGAAGGCGTGTTTGCCGAAATATCGATGCCGCTGGAAGAGTTGTCAAAGTGACCTCTCCCAACAGCTCTATATCCGTTCGCTCTCATCCAGATCGTCGGATTTCACATTCTCGCGGTAGATGGCGTAGGCCGCGAGCGCCACGGCCGGCCCCAGAATGACGCCGAGACCGCCTTTTCCCTTGAGCAGACTCGGCAGCACGGCGAGTGCGGCGGTGATGCCGATCGCCTTCATGTCGGCATTGCGGCGCTGCGCCCGGCGCCGGGCGCGTGAGCCTGCGGAGATCCGGTAGATCAGCAGGATAAGTCCGGCAAGCACCAGGAAACCGACGCCAAACCCCAGTGCCGCGGCAAGCGGCCCATAGCGCATCGCCGTCCAGATATAGGCGGCCCCGACAAGAAAAACGAGACCGCAAAGTGCGGCGGCCATGGCGATCACATAGACGATTGCCGCCGTGCGCGCCCGGTGTATGGCGGCCACGGTTTCCCCCGAGGCGAGGCCCGAGATCAGGGTTGCCAACATTCCCATCTGGAGCGCGACTAGCGACGCGCGATGAGCGCGAAAAGGAAGCCTACGCCGGCGGCGATCGCCAGTGACGTCACCGGCTTTTCACGCACGCTTGCCATCATCTGCGCTTCGATGTCCTTGGCATTGCTGCGCAGGCTGTCAAAGGCTGCTTCGCCCTGCGCACGCAACTGTTCGACCCCTTCCGTGGCTGCGCGGCGCGCGGTGCCATAGCCATGCTCGCCGGTCTTGGCCAGTTGTTTGGTGAGCTTGTCGATGTCGGCCTTCAACTGCCTGATGTCGGCTTCCAGGTCCGCATTTGCACGGGCGTCGTTTGCGGTCTTTCCTGCGGCAGTGGCCATGGCTTAACTCCTTGTGATTGCTTGGTTTCAAACGCGCTGCGCGTCTCAAGGTTCCGGCATTGGGGACAAAGTAGCCGAAAACGCATCGGCGCGCACCCGGTCCGCCGGCTCCGGC
>NZ_RZQI01000360.1:0-5678 GCF_003998335.1 Mesorhizobium sp. M7A.F.Ca.CA.002.05.1.1
GGTCTATGCCCGCCGCCGAGATGCCGACCAGTGCCGCGCGCGCGACGCCGGCATAGCCGACCGCCAGCCTGATCGAGTTGCGCACGCCGGTATCGACCTTGCCACGCGCCATCACCGAACCGTCGAGCCAGCCCTGGAACCAGCGCGTCAGGAAATAGCCTATGATGAAGACGACGATGCCGGAGAGGATGCCGGTCACCGAAATGGTCACCGACCCGATGTTGATCCCGGTTGCGAGCTTGTAGGCCCAAGCCTGGATATCGCCCAGCTGGAAACCCCACATCAGCAGGATCAGCGGCAGGAACACCAGCACGATCATCACATTGATGGCAACGCTGACGACAAGGCCGAGCTGGTCGAGGGCCGTATCCTCGTAGCTGGATTTGGCCGACAGCCAGCGCCCGACGGTGGTGTTGGCGAAAGCACCCTCCTCGCCGATCGCCTGTGCCGACAGGAAACCGATATAGGCGGTGATCAGCGCGGTGCCGGTAACGACGACCTGCAGCGAAACGAACAGAGCGAGGCCGATGTAACCAAGCAGCGCCGCGACGATGGTGAAAAGACCGAGTGCAAGCGCCGTATAGCGCAGCCATGCCGGCCACGGCCGCCAACTTCCATCACGCGCCTTGAATGGCCTCAGCATCGCCATCAGGATCAGGATGACGCCGACGATGATGGTTGCGCCGAAACTGCGGGCAATGGTCAATGACAGCGGCGAGCCCATTTTGTCGTTGATCACCGACAGGAAGGTGTTGACGCTGATGACCACGGCCATGGCGGTGGTCAGGCGCACCAGCCAGCGCGCCGGCCCCGTTTCGACCGGGATAAGGCGCCAGTTCGGCAGCCGCGGCTCCAGCGCCGCATTGGTCAGCCGGTTGACGCAGAACACCACGCCGATGGCGGTCGCCAATGCATTGAGGAACAGGCCAATATCACCACGCAACACATTGTAATAATTGAAGAAGAAAATCGTCGATCCCAGAAAGGCGGCAACCGCCAGCGTTGGCAGCAAGGTTGACCAGAAAGCCACCGATAAGCGGCTGAGATAGGACGGGTCCTCATTGGAGGGATCGGCTTCGAACACCCTCCCGAACAGCCGCCTGCCGCCGACCAGCAGCACCAGCGCCAGCCCGAGCGCCACGAAGGTCGCTGCGAGGATCGCCTGGAACTTGAACTTGAAAGCGAAGCTCAGCCAGGAAGACACCGCCTTGTACAGATTGGTGTATTCGTCCTTGGCGTCGGAGAAAACCTGCGGGCTCAGCGCATCCGACAGCACGTAGCGTTTGGTCAAAAGGTTGCGGAACAACTCGCTGCGCATATTGCCGATCTTGTCGATCAGCCCGCTGATGCGGATCGACAAGGACTGGGCCTGCGAGATGACGGCGTTTATCTCCGCCTTTTCCGACACCAGCGCCTGGCGCTCGCCGCTGACGATGTCGGGCTCCGGCGGCTGGCCGGCGGCGGGCGCTGGCCCGATCTGTTCAAGCCGGCTGTTGATCTCGCCAAGACGCGTGCGGAAAGCCAGTGCGCTGTTCAGCGATTGCCGAGACAACTCCTCGAGCTGCAAGCGGATATCGACGAGGCTGCTATCCTCATCGGCTTCCTGTTGGATCTTCTTTTCCAGATTGTCGGTCTTGGTCGTCAGGTCCTGCAGGATCTTCTGCTGGTCGGCGACCAGCCCGGCTGGCGCCTGGCCAAGCCCTTGTGCAGCCGCGTCGAACGACATCGGCGCCGAAACGACAAGCGTGAGGATCAAAATGAGACGAAGCAATCGGAAAAGCATGATTTGTTGGCGACTCACCGGCGGCAAAGGCAATTTGAAAAAGCCTGTCCTTGATAAAGACGGCCCTATCATGGGGCAAGCCGTCGTATCGCGAGCCCACCCGATCATTGGCGCCACCGATCACTCACCCCCATCCATCCATCTCAAGCGTCGGCCAGTCGAAAGGCGATGGCGCAATACTGGCTTTGCGGATGCGGCCTGCTCTATAGTCTGCCGCATCGCCCGAACCGGATGACATCAATGGCAGAGTACTCGGCCTTTTCGCTGCTCGCGAACGCGCTCAAGGGAAACAAGGATTGGAAGCCGGCATGGCGCAAGCCTGACCCGAAGGCGTCCTATGACGTCATCATCATCGGTGGCGGCGGTCATGGGCTGGCGACCGCCTATTATCTTGCCAAGGAACACGGCATCACCAATGTCGCCGTTGTGGAAAAGGGCTGGCTCGGTTCCGGCAATGTCGGCCGCAACACCACGGCGGTGCGCTCGAACTACCTGCTGCCGGCCAACACCCGCTTCTACGAACACTCGATGAAGCTGTGGGAGAACCTCTCGCATGAGCTCAACTACAACGTCATGTTCTCGCAGCGCGGCTGCCTGAACCTGGCGCACACGCCGGCCCAGTTCGACGACTATGCAAGGCGCGGCAACGCCATGCGCCATCTCGGCGTCGACGCCGAACTGATGACGAAAGCTGAGATCAAACGTCTGATCCCGGCGCTCGATGTCTCCGAAAGCGCGCGCTTCCCGGTGGTCGGCGGCTTGATGCAGCGCCGCGCCGGCACCGCCCGCCACGATGCGGTAGCCTGGGGCTATGCGCGTGGCGCCGACCGGCGCGGCGTCGACATCATCGAGAATTGCGAGGTCACCGGCTTTCTGCGCGATGGCGACCGCATATCAGGCGTCACCACTTCGCGCGGCGACATCCGCGCCAGGAAGGTGGCCGTGGCGGTCGCCGGCAGCACCGGACGCGTCATGCAGCTGGCCGGCATCGAGACGATGCCGATCGAGAGCCATGTGCTGCAGGCCTTCGTCACGGAATCGCTGAAACCCTTCATCGACACCGTCGTCACCTTCGGCATGGGCCATTTCTACATGTCGCAGTCGGACAAGGGCGGCCTCATCTATGGCGGCGACATCGACGGCTACAACAGCTACGCCCAGCGCGGCAATTTGCCTGTCGTCGACGAGGTGATGAGCGAAATGCTGGCGCTGTTTCCGGGCCTTGCCCGTGTGCGCATGCTGCGCTCCTGGGGCGGCGTCTGCGACATGTCGATGGACGGCTCGCCGATCATCACCACCGGTCCCCTGCCCGGCATGTATCTCAACTGCGGCTGGTGTTATGGCGGCTTCAAGGCGACGCCGGCCTCGGGCTGGTGCTTTGCCTGGACCATCGCCAAGGACCAGCCGCACGATCTCAACGCCCCCTTCACCCTCGACCGCTTCCACCGCGGCCTGGTGATCGACGACAAGGGCCAGGGTGCAAACCCGCGGCTGCATTAGCAATAGGTAGAGTCCAATGTTGATCACTTGCCCCTATTGCGGTCCGCGCGACGTCATCGAGTTCACCTATCAGGGTGACGGCAATCGTGAGCGTCCCGACTCCGCCTCCCAGAATTTCGAGGCGTGGAATGCCTATGTCTATGACCGGCTGAACCCGGCCGGCGACCACAACGAGATATGGCAGCATTCCGGCGGTTGCCGCGCGCATCTGCGCGTCGTGCGCAACACGCTGACGCATGAGATTTCCAGCGTTGCCTTTGTGCGCGGTGATCATCAAGGGCGCGGCGATCATGGCTCCGCCGCGCGCCGCAAGGCGGAGGACAAGGCATGAGCCCGCGCCGCGCCGATACCGGCGGCCGCATCGACCGGCTGAAAACCATCCGCTTCACCTTCGACGGCACGGCCTACACCGGCCATGCCGGCGACACGCTGGCGTCGGCGCTGCTGGCCAAGGGCGTCACGCTTTACGGACGTTCGTTCAAATACCACCGCCCGCGCGGCCTGCTGACTGCCGGCGTCGAGGAACCCAACGCGCTGGTGACGGTGTTGAAGGGCGAGGTTCGCGAGCCCAACATTCCGGCGACCCTGGTCGAAATCCATGACGGCCTGGTTGCCATCAGCCAGAACCGCTTTCCCTCGCTTGCCTGGGACATCAACGCCGTCAACCAGCTCGGCGGCAACATCCTGTCGGCCGGGTTCTACTACAAGACCTTCATGGGACCGGTGTTCGGCCCGCTCAAAGGCACGCGCTTCTGGATGTTCTGCGAACACTTCATCCGCCGCGCAGCCGGTCTCGGCAGCGCCGGAACGGCGAAAGACCCGGCCCGCTACGAGCGCATGAACGCCTTTTGCGACGTGCTGGTGGTCGGCTCCGGCCCGGCCGGCCTGATGGCCGCCAGGACCGCCGCCGATCAGGGAGCGCGCGTCATGTTGGCCGATCTCGAGCCGCTTTTCGGCGGTTCGGCCAACTGGTCCGGGGAAACGATCGATGGCGCACCAGCTGCCGATTGGGCGCGCCGCACCGTCGCCCAGCTCGCAGGCCGCGACAATGTCCGGCTTTTACCGCGCACCACAGTGTGGGGTTATTACGACAACAACACGCTTGCCGCGCTGGAACGGGTCAGCGATCACAAGGATCAGCCAGGCAAGGGCGAGCCGCGCCATCGCTATTGGGCGATCCGTGCCAAATCCGTGGTCCTGGCCACCGGTGCGTTCGAGCGGCCGCTCGTGTTCCCCGGCAATGACCGGCCAGGCGTGATGCTGGCGCATGCAGCCGAGCGCTATGCCAACGAATTCGGCGTGCTGCCGGGCGAGCGGATCGCGCTGTTCACCAACAATGACAGCGCCTATCGGGCGGCCGTCGCCTTGAAGAAGGCCGGTGCCGCGGTCGTCGCCATCGCCGATGTCAGGCCGGAACTTTCGCCGGAGATGCGCAAGCTGGCCGCGGAAGCCGAGGCCGAGATCTTCGCTGGCCATGCCGTCGTCGCCACCGAAGGTGGAAAGGCGCTGTCCGGCCTCAAACTGCAACGCTTCGATATGGCCAACGGCACGCTCATCGGCGATGCCCGCAGTATCCACGCCGATTGCCTGCTGATGTCCGGCGGCTGGTCGCCGACCATCCATCTGGCCAGCCAGGCCGGCGCCAAGGCGGAATGGAATGCCGCGCGGCAGGCCTTCCTGCCGCCGAAGCCAACACAGAGCTGGATCGGCGCCGGCGCCTTCACCGGCAGTTTCTCCACCGCCGAAGCCATCGCCGAAGGCCGCGCCGCGGGCCTTGCCGCAGCCGGTGGCCCCAGCGCGCCTTCTGTATTGCCGGCGGTGGAAGCCGTGCCCGGCGATCCTGATCCGGCACCGGTGTTCGAGATCAGGGCCAAGGGCAAGAGCTTTGTCGACTTCCAGCACGACGTGACGGCAGAGGACGTGCGGCTGGCGCACCGGGAAGGCTTTGTCTCGGTCGAGCATCTGAAACGCTACACCACGCTCGGCATGGCGACCGACCAGGGCAAGAGCTCCAACGTGCCCGGCCTTGCCATCATGGCCGAAGCCCTGGGCAAGCCCATCCCCGAAGTCGGCACGACGCGCTTCCGGCCGCCCTTTGCGCCGGTGTCGATCGGCTCGCTGGCGGCGGAACGTTTTGGCGATCTCAAGCCCGAACGATTGACCCCGATGCATGATTGGCATCTGGCCAACGGCGCGACCATGTATTCAGCGGGCCTCTGGTATCGCCCGATGATCTACGGCCATGCAGGCGAAACGGTCGAGCAGGCCTATGTGCGCGAAGCCAAGGCGACACGCGAAAGCGCCGGGATCGTCGATGTCTCGACATTGGGCAAGATTGCCGTGCAAGGCCCCGACGCCGCCGCATTCCTCGACCGCGTCTACACCAACATGTTTT
>NZ_RZQI01000035.1:0-15988 GCF_003998335.1 Mesorhizobium sp. M7A.F.Ca.CA.002.05.1.1
GCTGTCGACCAATCCCTTCCTGCGCTGGCACGATCCGGCGATCCGCAAGCATCTGGGGCTGGAGAAAGCTTCGGACGCCGAGGTCTTTGCCGAAATCCGCAAGCGCAAGGACAATTTCTAGGCCCGGTGGTATCGTCGCCATGACCAGCTCCGCAGAAATTATCGCGACGCTCGGGCTGAAGCCGCACCCGGAAGGCGGCTGGTATGCCGAGACCTTTCGCGATGGCACTGGCGGCGCGCGCGGCCATTCGACGGCCATCTATTTCCTGCTTGAGGAGCATCAGGTTTCGGCCTGGCACCGGGTCAAGGACGCCGCCGAGGTCTGGCATTTCCATGCCGGCGCCCCGCTGGCACTGGCGATGTGGGAGGAAGGCAGTACCGTTGTGGAGCAGGTGCTCGGCATCGATCTCGCAGCCGGTGAGCGGCCTCAGATCGTCGTGCCGGTAGGCTGGTGGCAGTCGGCGCGCAGCCTGGGCGAATGGACGCTGGTCGGCTGCACCGTCGCGCCGGGCTTCGAGTTTGCCGCCTTTGAGCTGGCCGAACCCGGCTGGCAGCCGAAACAACCCTAACTCAATAAGAACCCAAATTTAGCAGGAACCCAAGTGTCGTCGCGAGCTGGGCGGCGTAGTACAGCGCCCAGACGGCGAAGCGCATCCAGGCGCGGTGGGGCGAGATGGCGGCGACAAGGAATTTCTCGGTGGCGAGCAGCCCGTCCGATACCATGAACAGCACGGCGCCACCGATCACCCACATATTGCTTGTTGTCAGCGCCGAGATGCCCATTGCCAGGATCGCGGCGATATAGACGGTGATCGGGATACCCAGGCCGGGACCGACGCGACGCCACAGCGCCGCCAGCATGATGACCACGAACACCGCCATGGCGAGCCCGATCGCTCCGCGCCACGGCTCGGCGCCAAGCACTCCCAATCCGCCACCGCTGCGCAGGAACAGCGCGACATAGACGATGTGGGCGACGAGAAAACTGGCCAGCCCGCCGAGAAAGGCCTTTTCGCCGTCGCGCGACAGGAAGGCGTCGCCAGCGGCGCTGAGTGCGAGCGCGGCGACCAGCAGCAGCGGGCCGCCCTGCAGTCCGGCCAGCACGGCAAGCATCGCCACGGCAAGCGTCTTTGCCGCCGAGCGGGCGAGCGTCGGCGGCATGCCTAGCGTGAACGCATAGATCACCGCCGCCGCCAGCGAAAAGATCAGTGTCGCATTGGCATTGGCGTCGATGCCGCCCGCAAACGGCATCGTCATGCCCGGCTCCGCCTTTGGATGCCCTGGGCTCCGCCTTCGGATGACCCGGCTCGGCTCTCGGTCGCCGCAGGCTTGCGCAGGAACAGGGATTTTGCGGCGAGCACCGCGCCACCGGTGATGAGCACGCAGGCGGCGAGGATGCGCAGCGACGGCTCGGCGACGCCGGCCGCGATCAGCACCAGCGTCGACAACAGCGGTGCGGCGTAGCTTGCGGCACCCAGCACCTGGATGTTGCCGCGTTTGACGCCGATGTCCCAGGCATAGAAGGCAGCGCCCACCGGCATGAGGCCAAGACCAAGCACCGCCAGCCACTGACCGGCGCCGACGGGCAGAACGGTCTGTTCCAGCGCCAGGTGGCAGGCGAGCGACAGCACCGCGGTCGCTGCGCAGAACCAGGTGACGATGCTGGTCGGCACCGACGGGAAGCGCCGCGACAACAACGAATAGGACGACCACAGGACGGCGCAGACGGCAGCCATGGCATAGCCGAAGGAATAGCGGGCGTCGAAGGCCAGCCCGCCACCCTTGGTGACGATCAGCACGGTGCCGGCAAGGCCGAGCAGCGCGCCGACGACATGGTTCCACGCCAGTTTTTCGCCCGGCATCAGCGCCGAGCCGAGCACGATCAGCAGCGGCCACAGATAGGCGATCAGGCTCGCCTCCACCGCCGGCGCATTGCGCAGCGCGGTGAAATAGAAGAAGTGGTAGCCGAACAGGCCGGCAATGCCGATCAGCCACACCTGCGGCGGTATCTTCTGGCTCTTGTCGGGTGCCGGCATGAACAGCCGCGCGATGAGCCCGACCCCGGTGCCGATCGAGAAGGTGATCGCCGACAAGAGGAACGGCGGCACCTGGCCCGACGCATCGGTGAGCAGTGCGAGCAACGCCCACATGGCGACCGCCGAAAAGCCGATCAGTGTTGCGCGCCCCATTCTGTCTCCAGTGGCGCGCCAATTCCGCGCCTGGCTATTGTACGGCTTCGAAACGCCCGGCGCTGATGGTCAAGGTGCCGATCTGCGTGCCCACCGTGGCACGGATCGGCGCATATACGCCGGTTTGGCCGAGCGGTGCAAACGTCACCATCATGCGGCTTTTGTTCTTGAGATAGTTGAGCGCCTTGCGGCCCTTGCGATAACCCGCCACCGGCTCGAAGCCCATCTGGCAGGTGACGGTGTCGCCCTTGTAGCCCGGGACCGAGATCGTGCCTTTCGACGCGTAGGTCAACGTCAGGTCGGCACGCATCTCGCCGTCATAGAACTTCACCGTGCGGCCGCAGACCTGGTCGAGACTGTCGGCATGAATGACGGTGGCGGCCATGGGATCGAGCACCGACGTCAGGTCGCCGGCACCGAGCGGTACCCAGTTCTTGGGGTCGCGTTTGCCCGGCGCCGGCACGACCTTCGTCGAGGTGACCCTGCCATTGGCAAAGCGGATATCGACAACCGATGCCTTCTTGCCGGAGGTGTAATCGGCGCGGAATGCCTGCGGCACCATTTTCTTGCCCGCGATCGTGCCTTTGGATGAGATCGTGCCGCGCGTATCGTCGAACAGCTTGGCGAGGCCGGCTGCGGTGACACTGCCTTGGATCGCGTAGGCGCCGTTCTCATAGCGGCTGGAAAACGTTGATTTCGCTATCGAAAGGCCGAGGAACGACACTGTGTACTCGCCCTTGAACGACTGCGGCGAGGCAGCAGACGCGGCGGACGGCAAAGCTATGGCAAGCATGGCAACAAGGGCATGTGGCGAACGAAGCATGGCGGGATCGGGTCCTTGATTTTCGGCCGGAGGCGGGCAACTCCGGGCTGGCATGTCCCTATGGAACCGCTTATAGGATGAATTCCGGCCTTAATATGAAATGCCGGGCGTGTCCGCAGGCAAGCTGGAGCTTGACGCCTCGGCGAAATGCAACTATGGAACGCCAACTTTTTCCATAAGGCCGCCTGACCAGAACCGCGCGCCACCCGGCGTGGGCTTGAGTGTTTGGCAGACCCCGAGAACTGAAGGTTAGAACAATGTCCCGCACCTGCGAACTCACTGCCAAGGCAGTCATGTCCGGCAACAATGTGAGCCACGCCAACAACAAGACCAAGCGTCGCTTCCTGCCGAACCTCGTCAATGTGACGCTGATTTCGGAAGCGCTGAACCAGAACGTGCGTCTTCGCATTTCGGCCAACGCGCTGCGTTCGGTCGAACATCGCGGCGGCCTCGACGCCTTCCTGGCCAAGGCCGACGTCAAGGAATTGTCGCAGCGCGCCCGTTTGCTGAAGAAGCAGATCGCCAAGAAGACCGCCGAACAGGCTGCCGCTTAAAACAGTTCAAAGGCGGGGGACGACCGCCCTGGCCAACCTCTTGTTGGCCTAGGCATCGGATCGAAGCCGCAAGGTTTCGGCAACCCGATGCTTAAATTACGAAGCTAGCGTAATCCGATTTCGGAATACGTTCCGCTGGTTCCATTACCCAGGATAAAAAAATGACTTTCTTCTCGCGATACTTGCCCTTCGTGGCCGCCATGACGCTTGTCGTCGTGGCATCGAACATTCTCGTGCAATTCCCGATGCAGGGCCAGATCGGCGGCCTCTCGCTGGCCGACCTTCTGACCTGGGGGGCCTTCACCTATCCCTTCTCGTTTCTGGTCACCGACCTCGCCAACCGCCGTTACGGCCCCACTGTGGCGCGCCGGATCGTCTTTGTCGGCTTCATGACGGCGGTGATCTGCTCGATCCTTGTCCCGCCCTTCCTGTTCCGTCACGGCCTGATCGAATTCGAGACCGCCGCCGACCGGCTGGTGCGGATCGCGGCCGCGTCCGGAGCGGCGTTCCTTGCCGCGCAATTGCTCGATGTGACTGTCTTCAACCGGCTGCGCCGCCAGAGCTGGTGGCGGGCGCCGATCGTCGGCACGCTGGTCGGGTCGGTGTTCGACACAGCCGTGTTCTTCACCGTCGCGTTCTCGGCCGCCTTTGCCTTCGCTGGTCCCAACGACGGCTTTGCGTTGGAAAACGCACCCTTGATGGGCGTGTTCCATGTCGACGCGATGCGTTGGATCTCCTGGGCGCTGGGCGACCTCAGCGTGAAGCTGATCATCGCCGTGGTGGCGTTGATCCCCTACCGTCTGCTCGCGGCCCGCTGGAGCCAGCCCGCGGTTGCGGCTTAAACCATGATCCCGAAAAGTGGGACCCGATTTTCGGAAAAGATCATGGTCGGACAAAGATCATGATCCCGTGGGTTCAGCTCGATTCGGCAAAGACCCCGGACGGCGGACAAGAACTTCGCCTCAAGCGGCGCGGCACCGAATTCTCGATCATGCTGGGCACCAACGAGCTCATGAACAGCCGCCTCAGCGGTTCCGAGGAAGCGCTGGCAAAACTGTCCTGTGAGCGGATTGCCGGCCATAGCCGGCCCACAATCCTGATCGGTGGGCTTGGCATGGGTTTTACCTTGCGCGCCGCACTCACAGAATTGGCCAATGATGCCGGAATTGTCGTCGCCGAACTGGTGCCCGCCGTCGTCGCCTGGGCACGTGGCCCGATGGCCGAAATCTTTGACGGCTGTCTCGACGATCCTCGCGTCACCATCCAGGAAACCGATGTCGGGCAGTTGATCCGGTCGCGGCCCGCGGCCTGGGACGCCATCCTGCTCGATGTCGACAACGGCCCGGAAGGCATCGTCCACAAATCCAACAACGCACTTTACAGCGTGCAAGGCCTCGCAGCCGCACGCAGCGCCCTGAAACCCGGCGGCGTGCTGGCGGTGTGGTCGCAAGGCCCCGACAGCGGCTTCACGCGGCGGCTGAAGCAGGCAGGCTTCGCGGTCGAAGAGGTCAGTACGCGCGCCAACGGCAAGCGCGGCGCCCGCCATGTCATCTGGATCGCCAACAGGACGTAAGCCGGCTGGCTCAATCCTGGTGGAGAATGAATTCCAGATAGAGGTTGCGCTGCAGGATCGAGTGGTTGTCGTCCGAGATCAGCGACACCATCAGCGCGCCGTCGTCGCGGCTCCAGACGTCGAGCCCTTCCATATTGTCGATCTGGTAGTCCATGTCGGCCTCCAGCAGCACCGGCCCGTCGGCGACCGCGCCCTTCTCGACGCTTTCGCCGTAGATGCGCCGCAGCCGCATCTTGACGCCGCTGGCCATCGAGAAACTGCGCTCCAGAAGCAACAGATCACCATCGGGCAGGAAGGCGCCGTCGGTGATGTCGAAATCGCCATTGCGCTTGACGGTGAAGACGCCCTTGTGCGGCCCATCGATGATGGCGGCATAGATGTTGCCGGCCTTGTCCAGGCTCTTCTCGGAGACCACGACCAGGCCGCCCTCATGCTGGCCGTTGGCATTGGCGTGGGTGACGGTCTCGAAGCCGCGATTCTGGCGCAGCTCGCGGGCCGGCACGACGAAATCCAGCGGCTTGAACGGCGCCTTCATGTCGTTGGGATCGATCTTGAACTGGGCGACGCGGTGGCTGCGCTCGAAGCCGACGGTGGCGATGCCGTCCTTGACCGCGAGACCTTCCGCATCGACCTCCCATTTCCTGTCGATCGGCCGGCCGGTCTGGTCGACCATCTGCTGCATGCGGAAATTCTGGATGCCGGAGGGTCGCTTTTCCGCGTCGCGGACCACCGTGCCGAAGAACCAGAAGCCGGTGTCGGCAACGCCGATGAAGTCACCGCCGGCTGTCAGGAAGCGGAAGGCTGACAGCGCGCCGAAATCGCGTGTCGGCGAGGTCATCTCCAGCCCGCCGACGAATTCGAAAGCGCCGAACTGCTTGTCGGCACGGCCAATGTGGAATTGGGTGATCGGGCGGGCCGAGATTTCGACCGGTTCGACAGAACCAGAGTCAGCCGAACCGGCTGCCGCCGAAGCCACGCCGGAAAGCAGGGCGATGGCGGCGAAAAGCGTCTGCCGAAACCCGCCGCGCCTGGAAATCATCCGGCGCGCCGCATACCACCGCCGCGTCGCGTATCCTTCGCGCTTTCCTCGGCGAACAGCGAAGCCAGTTGCTCGGTCATGGCGCCGGCCAGTTCCTCGGCATCGACGATGGTGACAGCGCGGCGGTAGTAGCGCGTGACGTCGTGGCCGATGCCGATGGCCAGCAGTTCCACCGGCGAACGCGTCTCGATCAGCTCGATGACGGCGCGCAGATGGCGCTCGAGATAGTTGCCCGGATTGACCGACAGCGTCGAATCGTCGACCGGCGCGCCGTCCGAGATCATCATCAGGATCTTGCGCTGCTCGGGCCGGGCGATCAGCCGGTTGTGCGCCCACAGCAGCGCCTCGCCGTCGATATTTTCCTTGAGCAGGCCTTCGCGCATCATCAGGCCGAGATTGCGCCGTGCCCGCCGCCATGGATGGTCGGCGGACTTGTAGATGATGTGGCGCAGATCGTTGAGCCGGCCAGGATTCGGCGGCTTGCCATCCTTCAGCCATTTCTCGCGCGCCTGCCCGCCCTTCCACGCCCGTGTCGTGAAGCCGAGGATCTCGACCGAGACACCGCAACGCTCCAGCGTGCGCGCCAATATGTCGGCGCAGGTGGCGGCGACCGTGATCGGCCGGCCGCGCATCGAGCCGGAATTGTCGAGCACCAGCGTCACCACCGTGTCGCGAAATTTGGTGTCGCGCTCCTGCTTGAACGACAGCGGCTGCATCGGGTCAATGACGACCCGCACCAGCCTTGCCGGGTCGAGGTAACCTTCTTCCAGGTCGAAATCCCAGGAGCGGTTCTGTTGTGCCATCAGCCGGCGCTGTAGCCGGTTGGCCAGCCGCCCAACGACGCCGGACAGATTGGCCAGTTGCTTGTCGAGGAAGGCGCGCAGCCGGTCGAGTTCTTCCTCTTCGCACAGCTCCTCGGCGCCGACCGTCTCGTCGAAAGCCGTGGTGAAGACCTTGTAGTCGATCTCCTTCGGCAGATTGGTGAAGGGATTGTCGTTGCGGCGCGCCTCGCCGGGTGTTTCGGCATCGGCGTCGTCATCGTCGGACAGATCGTCGGCGGTGGCGTCGGAGGCTTCCGTCTCGGCCGACTGTTCGTCATCGGCGGAAGCTTCGGCATCCTCGGACTGCGACTGCTCGGAGCCGGAATCCTCTTCGCCACCCTCCTCGCTCTGCTCCTCGCCTTGCGGCTGGTTGTCGTCATTGTCCTCGGAATCTTCCGTCTCCTGGTCGTCGCCGAGTTCCTCGGCCATCTCCATGGAGGCGAGCATCTCGCGCACGACCCGGGCGAACGCCTGCTGGTCGCCGAGCTTGGCCGACAATCCGTCGAGGTCGGCCTTGGCCTTCTCCTCGACCCAGGGGCGCCAAAGTTCGACCAGCCGCTCGCCGCTTTTCGGGACCGGGCGGCCGGTCAGCTTCTCGCGCACCATCAGGGCAAGAGCTTCCTCGATCGGCGCGTCGGCCTTGTCCTTGATGTCGACGAGGTTGGCCTTGGCGTATTTGTCCTCCAGCATCGAGCCGATATTGTCGGCGACGCCCTGCATGGCGCGTGAGCCTATCGCCTCGACGCGAGCCTGCTCGACCGCGTCATAGATGGCGCGGGCCGCCTTGCCTTCCGGCGCCAGCTTGGTGTGGATGCGCACATCATGGCAGGCGCGCTTCAGCGCCATGGAATCGCCGAGGCCGCGGGTGATCGCAATATCGGTCTTCGATGCCTTCTTGGGCAGCTCCGGCAAGCGCGCGCGGCTGCCGGCGAGCGCCGGCCGGTCCTTGGCGAAACCGACCTCCAGTTCCTTGTCGCCGGCAATGGCGCGCATGCAGACGGTAACGGCACGCTTGAAGCTATCGGCTTCAGACCCCGTCTTCGACTTGTTGCGCGTGTTGTCGCCCGGACCCGCCATCGAGACCCTGCTTAGCCCAGCACCACGTTGGCGGCGCTCTCGGGCAGATCCTCGCCGAAGGCGCGCTGATAGAACTCGGCCACCACCGAGCGCTCCAGTTCGTCGCACTTGTTGAGGAAGGTCAGCCGGAACGCCATGCCGATATTGCCGAATATCTCGGCATTCTCGGCCCAGGTGATCACGGTGCGCGGGCTCATCACGGTCGACAGATCGCCGTTGATGAAGGCCGAGCGCGTCATGTCGGCGACGCGCACCATCTTGTTGACGATGTCCTTGCCCTTGCCGTCGCGATAGTGCTTGGCCTTGGCCAGCACGATGGCGACTTCGTTGTCGTGCGGCAAATAGTTCAGCGTGGTGACGATCGACCAGCGGTCCATCTGCGCCTGGTTGATCTGCTGGGTGCCGTGATAGAGGCCGGTGGTGTCGCCAAGGCCGACCGTGTTTGCGGTCGAGAACAGCCGGAAGGCCGGATGCGGGCGAATGACCCGGCTCTGGTCGAGCAGCGTCAGCCGGCCCGACGATTCCAGCACGCGCTGGATGACGAACATCACATCCGGACGGCCGGCATCGTACTCGTCGAAGCACAGCGCGACATTGTGCTGGTAGGCCCAGGGCAGGATGCCGTCGCGGAATTCGGTGATCTGCAAACCGTCCTTGACGACGATCGCGTCCTTGCCGACGAGATCGATACGGCTGACATGGCTGTCGAGGTTGACGCGCACGCAAGGCCAGTTGAGGCGAGCGGCGACCTGTTCGATATGGGTCGACTTGCCGGTGCCGTGATAGCCCGACACCATGACGCGGCGGTTGTAGGCAAAGCCCGCAAGGATCGCCATCGTCGTGTTCTTGTCGAACAGATAGTCCGGATCGATGTCCGGCACATGCTCCGATGTCACCGAATAGGCCGGCACCACCATCTTGGACTCGAAGCCGAATTTCTCCTTCACCGACACCGTCGTGTCGGGCAGGTTGGCGATGTCACGATCGACCTTGTTCATATCTCTCAACGTCTCCACGGGCGAAACGTCTGATTTCGCCGGCAATCGATTTTGTCCGGGGGCGGTCTTAGAGCCTTTTCCAACCTTATGAAAGTTGGAAAACGACACGAACCGTATGGCCGCTCAGCACAGGCCCGCCTGTTTGAGCACGCGATAGGCCTGCAGCACATCGCGGAACCGGTCTTCCGAACCTCTGTCGCCACCATTCGCATCCGGATGGTGCAGTTTCACCAGTTCCTTATAGCGCGCCTTGATCTCCTTGCCAGTCGCCTTTGTATCAAGACCAAGCGTTTCCAGCGCCTTGGCCTCAAGCGGCTTGGCCTTGCGCTCGCGCGCCTCGCGCGGATCCTTCGGTCCCTTGAACAGGTCGAACGGGTCGCGCATGCGGTTATAGTAGCCGGCGCGGCCGGAACGCATCTGGGCCATATCGGGCGACGACCGCGTCGAGGCCCCGTTGGCGCCCATCTTCCAGGTCGGCCGGTGCCCGGTCATGGCTTCCTTCTGGAAGCGCGCGACCTCGGTGTCCGGCACGCCGGAAAAGTAGTTGAAGCCCTTGTTGTACTCGCGCACATGATCAAAGCAGAAGTGGAAATACTCGCCTTCCTTCATGCGCCCGACCGGCGCACGATGGGTGCCCGCTTCCTTGCAGCCGTCCCACTGGCAGATCGGCGAGTGCGACTTCAGCTCCGCGTCCTTGTCGGGGCGGACGCGAATCTTCTCGAAATATTTGGGGTACGGCTTCATCTTACCCATTTATGGGGCGTTCGCAGATGCGAAACAAGAATTGACATTTTCGCGATCATCGCCCTAACCGCTGAATCGCGGCATAAAGCAGGCGAATGGCGGATTTTGTTGCTCGGCGGCGGCCCCTTGCGAAACCGATTTTCGGTTTCCAGGCCGAGACGCCAGCGATATGTGGTGAAGGGAGATGGCGATGTCCATACAGGCGACCATGGAAGACAAGCTCAATAAGGCATTTTCGCCGGACAGGCTGGTTATCATCAACGAGAGCCATCTCCATGCCGGCCACCACCATCACGGCTCCGACCATCACGGCACTTATGACGGCACCGGCGAGACGCATTTTCGCGTCCGCGTCGTCGCTTCCGCCTTTGCCGGCATGAGCCGCATCGACCGTCACCGCGCCGTCAATGAACTGCTTGCCGACGAATTGAAGGCCGGCGTGCACGCGCTGGCGATCGAACCGGCGGCTCCCGGCGAAAAGACCCGCTGGTAGCTCGGTTCCGCCGATCGTTTTTCGCCGCGCTCAGAGCACCGCTTCGATGAGGAACGGCCCGCGCCGTGACAGCGCGCTGTCCAGCAGCGCCTCGAAGCGCTCGCACGTATCGGCGCGAGCCGCCTCCACGCCCATGCCTTTGGCCAGCGACACCCAGTCGAGCGAGGGATGGTCGAGGTCGAGCATGCGCCTGGCGTTCTCGCCGATCGCGCCCACGCCGACATTCTTCATCTCGCCATGCAGGATTGCATAGGTTCGATTGGAAAACACGATCGTCACCACGTCGAGCTTTTCCCGCGCCTGCGTCCACAATCCCTGTACCGTGTACATGCCGCTGCCGTCGGCTTCGAGGTTGATCACCTTGCGGTCCGAACAGGCGATTGCCGCCCCGGTCGCCATCGGGATGCCGCCGCCGATCGATCCGCCCGTGCCCATCATGTAGTCGTGCGGCGCTGCAAAGGCCGACAGCGCGAAGAAACGCCTGGCCGAGGTGACCGCTTCATCGCAAACGATCGCATCGGCCGGCAGTTTGCGCGCCACCGAGAGCGCGATGGCATCTTCCGTCAGCTTGCCGTTCGGCGTTGCCTCGTCGGGAAAAGCGGCCGCGAGCACCTGTTGTTGTGACGGCTTGATGCCAAGTTCGTCGCGAAGCGCCTCCAGCGCCGTATGCAGATCGTCGCCATGGGCGGCCAGTGTCAGCACCTCGCAGCCTTCCCGCACGAGCCGTCCCGGTTTCCCCGGATAGGCGAAGAAGGCAACCGGCTCCTTCGCACCGACCAGGATCAGAACATCGACGTCGCTCAGCACAGCCATCGCCGCATCGACCGGATAGGGGATGCGGGTCGGCGCGACACGCCCACGCCCGCGTTGCATCCGTGCGATCAGAACCTCGCCGAACAGGCGGACATCGCTGCCCGTCGAAATCTGCCCGGCGATGGCGAGCGCATCGGCGCGTGCGGCCTTTCCGCGAACGATCATGCCTGCCCGGCCCGGAGCGGTACGGATCGCCGCGGCGACCTTGCGCACGGCGTCCATATCGACGGCCGGCGCTGGCACCAGCTTCACCTTGCCGACCGAAACCGCGTCGACTGCGCCCCAGGCAGCATCCGCCGGCAGGATCATCGTCGCGACGCCGGGCGGTGTCAGCGAGGCGCGAAAGGCTGCTTCAGCTGCCGGCACGATATCGGCCGGGCCCTTGACGCGGCCGACCCAGTTGGACATCGGCGCCGCAAGGCTCTCGATATCGCTGGTGAGCGGGGCATCGAGCGGCAGATGGTAAGAGGCGTGGTCGCCGACGATGTTGATCATCGGGCTGAAGGCACGCCGGGCATTGTGCATGTTGGCGAGCCCGTTGGCCAGGCCGGGACCGGTATGCAGCAGCGTCGCGGCCGGCCGATCGGTCATCCGCGCATAGCCATCGGCGGCACCCGTCACCACGCCCTCGAACAGCCCGAGCACGCAACGCATTTTCGGCTTGCGGTCAAGTGCTGCAACGAAATGCATTTCGGAGGTGCCGGGATTGGCAAAGCAGACCGTCACATCGTTGGCCAGAAGCACGTCACACAGGACATCGGCGCCGTTCATGCAATTCCCTCCCGCTCACGATCGAAGAGCACTTGCACCCGGGCGCGCCCGCACAGCAATATCCCGCCGCCATTTTTGATCTGATCCAGCGCTGTAAAGATCAGCCAACCGTCGATTTCAGGAATGCCAGCGCGGCAGCGGTCAGCGCGTCACCGTCCTCGCCGAAATCGCGATTGATCGACATATGCGTGTAGGCGCTGCCGTCGAACAGTGTGACCTGGGTGCCCGTCGCGCGCAGGCGCTCGGCAAAGGCCTTGGAGTCCTCGCCGCGGCCAGGGGCGCGCGAATAGGCAATGAACGTCGGCGGGTGCTTGCGGCCGTCGACATGGCTGGCCGGCGACAGTGCCGCCCATTGCGCGGGATTGGAAAAGACGCGGGCATAGGCCCGCACCATGCCGCCCTTCCTGGCAAGTGCTGCAAGATCATAGGCCCTGGTATCGTCGAGAATGAGCGCAGCTATGCCGGGCAATCCGCCGCGCATGCCGGTCAGCGCAATCAAATGGCAGCCGGCCGAATGGCCCATGCCGACAATGCGGTTGGGATCGCCGCCATGCCGGGCGATGTTGGCCCTGATGAAGGCGTAGGCCTTTTCGACGTCACCGGCCTGGGTGGCGACATCGGCCTGCGGCAACATGCGGTAGTCGATGGAGACGAAGCAGAAGCCGTTGGCGAGCAGGAAGGCCGGTTTGGCGTTGACCTGACTGCGTTTGCCAAACTGCCAGGTGCCGCCATGAACGAAAAATACGACCGGCAGGCCGATTGCACCATCGGGCGCATAGATGTCGAGCTTGGCCGGCCCGTAGTCGAAGGTCTTTGGCGTGGGTCGGCGTGTTTCCGACGCGGCCGATGCTTCCAACGGCAGCATCGCCGCCACCGAGGCCATGATCAGGCTTCGTCGATCGATCATCACTGTCTCCTGGCGAGGCAAGACTGCACGCGGCGGCCCCAGCCGTCCAGTCAGGGATTCGCAACACACCCGCTACCCGCGCTGAATGCCGCTCCGCACCGAGCGCCTTGATCTCGGAGTGGCCTCAAATCTTACGATCGCAGCCACCTCTTCACATGAAGGGAACAAACGGTACCCCCCGACAGTTGAATGCGAGGTGAGCCGAATGGAAGCCACAGCGGCTCCGAGGGCAAAAGCATCATGCGAGAGAACCAGTCTGACGTCTTTGATCTGTTTTCGGAAATTTACACCAACGCGGCGCAGGAAGAGATCAGCATCCAGCAATATCTCCTTGCCTGCCGCGAGGACAAGTCGATGTATGCCTCGGCGCCTGAACGGATGGTCGAGGCGATCGGCGAGCCGAACCTGGTCGACACCAGCAAGGATGAGCGGCTCGGCCGCATTTTCTCCAATCGGACCCTGAAAGTGTACCCTTCCTTTGCCGATTTCTATGGCATGGAGGACACGATCGAGCGCATCGCCGGCTATTTTCGCTATGCGTCCCAGGGGCTCGAGGAGCGCAAGCAAATCCTCTATTTGCTCGGCCCCGTGGGCGGTGGCAAATCCTCCCTTGCCGAGCGTCTGAAGAAATTGATGGAACAGCGCCCGATCTACACGCTGAAGGTCGGTAATCAGGTCAGCCCGGTTTTCGAATCGCCGCTTGGTCTTTTCCATCCTGATCGCATGGGCGACCTGCTGGAGGACAAATACGGCATTGCCCGACGCCGGTTGAATGGGCTCATTTCGCCATGGGCAGCCAAGCGCCTCGACGAACTTTCCGGCGACATTTCCAAGTTCAGCGTCGTCAAGCTGATGCCGTCGCGACTGCGCCAGATCGGCATCGCCAAGACCGAGCCCGGCGACGAGAACAATCAGGACGTTTCGGCCCTGGTCGGCAAGGTGGACATCCGGCAATTGGAAAACTTCAGCCAATCCGATCCGGACGCCTATTCCTATAGCGGCGGACTGAACCGGACTACCCAGGGCCTGCTTGAATTCGTCGAAATGTTCAAGGCGCCTATCAAGGTCCTGCATCCGCTGCTGACCGCCACCCAGGAAGGCAGCTACAACGGCACCGAAAACTTCGGCGCTTTTCCCTACCAGGGAATCATCGTGGCCCATTCCAACGAGTCGGAATGGCTGCAGTTCAAGAACAACAAGAACAATGAGGCCTTTCTCGATCGCATCCTCGTGGTCAAGGTGCCGTATTGCCTGCGGATAACCGAAGAGCGGCAGATCTACGAGAAACTGCTGCGGGAGAGCGAATTGGCCGCCAGTCCTTGCGCTCCCGAGGTGCTGGACATCCTCAGCCGGTTTACCGTCTCGACCCGCTTGGCCGAGCACGACAATTCACCGCTCTACACCAAGATGCGCGCCTATGACGGCGAGAACCTCAAGGAAGTCGACCCCAAGGCAAAGTCGGTTCAGGAATATCGGGACGCCGCCGGCGTCGACGAGGGCATGGCAGGCGTCAGCACGCGCTTTGCCTTCAAGATCCTGTCGCAGACCTTCAACTACGACACCGAAGAGGTGGCCGCCGACCCCGTGCACCTCATGTACATCCTGGAGGAGGCAATCAAGCGCGAACAGTTTCCGAAGGAGACGGAAGCCGCCTATCTGGAGTTCATCAAGTCCGAACTGGCCGCGCGGTATGCCGAATTCATCGGTCATGAGATCCAGAAGGCCTATCTGGAATCGTACAGCGAGTATGGCCAGAATCTTTTCGACCGCTACATCGCCTATGCCGACGCCTGGATCGAAGACCAGGACTACAAGGATCCCGACACCGGCCAGATCCTCAACCGCGAGGTTTTGGACAACGAGCTTTCACAGGTCGAAAAGCCGGCCGGCATCGCCAATCCCAAGGACTTCCGCAACGAGGTGGTGAAATTCACGCTGCGCGCCCGTGCAAGAAACCATGGCCGCAACCCGGCGTGGACAAGTTACGAAAAGCTGCGGGAAGTCATCGAGAAACGCATGTTCGGCCAGGTCGAGGACCTCCTGCCGGTGATCAGTTTCGGCTCCAAGCAGGACAGCGTCACGGAAAAGCGGCACAATGAATTCGTGCAGCGGATGGTCGAGCGCGGCTACACCGAGCGGCAGGTTCGTCGCCTTGTGGACTGGTACATGCGGGTGAACAGGGCGGGTTAGAGAACCCGGATGGTTCCATGCCGATCTTCATCGACCGCCGCCTGAACCCGAAAGACAAGAGTCTCGGCAATCGCCAGCGCTTCCTCCGACGCGCGCGCGAGGAATTGAAGCGGAGCATACGCGACCAGATCCGCACCGGCAGGATTGCCGACGCGGATTCCGAGCACGCCGTGCGCATGCCCGAAAGAGGCACAAGCGAGCCGAGCTTCAGCAACGCCCGCGACAGTGGCAGGCGCCAGCACATCTTGCCGGGCAACAGGCATTTCTCCGCTGGAGACCTGATCCCCAAGCCCGGCGGAGGCGGCGGGGGAGCGTCGTCCCCGGGAAACAAGGCATCCGAGGACGACTTTCGTTTCGTACTGTCGCGCGAGGAAGTGCTCGATCTTTTCTTCGAGGATCTCGAACTCCCCGACATGGTCAAGCTCAACCTCAAGGAGATCCTTGCCTTCAAGCCGCGCAGGGCGGGCTTCGCCGCCACCGGTTCGCCGACCAACATCAATGTCGGCCGCACGATGCGCAACAGCCACGGCCGCCGCATTGCGCTGAGGCGCCCCAAGCAGGTCGAACTGGATGCGATCCTCGAGGAAATCGCCTCGCTCGAGGAGGCGCCATCCAGCGCCGACGCGCGCCAGCGTATCGCGGCATTGAGCGAAGAGCTTGACCGGCTGGAACGACGCCGCCGACGCATTGCCTATGTCGATCCGGTCGACATCCGCTTCAACCGCTTCGATTCCCGGCCGGTGCCGAACGCCAATGCCGTCATGTTCTGTCTGATGGACGTGTCCGGGTCCATGGGCGAGCGCGAGAAGGATCTGGCCAAGCGCTTCTTCGTCTTGCTGCACCTGTTCTTGAAACGACGCTACGACCGCATCGAGATTGTCTTCATCCGCCACACGCACCTGGCTCAGGAGGTCGACGAGGAGACATTTTTCTACAACACCCAAAGCGGCGGCACTGTCGTTTCCACCGCGCTGGAGGAAATGCACCGTATTATCG
>NZ_RZQI01000361.1:0-5673 GCF_003998335.1 Mesorhizobium sp. M7A.F.Ca.CA.002.05.1.1
CTGCACAACTCATCGAGCTGTTCCAGCGAGCGATAGGCTACCCGAAGCGTGCCGCCTCTGCCCTTGTGATCCACCGACACGATCATGCCGATCGTATCGGTCAACAGTTTTTCCAGCGCCAGCGTGTCGGCGTCCTTCTCGTCAGGACTTGGCGCCGGCCTGGCTTCCCTGGCGCTGCTGGTGCCGGCCGGCATCTGCGCCAGCGCTTCGGCCTGGCGCACCGAAAGTCCTTCTTCGACGATGCGCTTGGCAAGGCCCGCCGGATCTTCCGCCGTCACCAGCGTGCGGGCATGACCCGCCGACAGCGCGCCGTCGATCAGCATGTCGCGGATCACATCCGGCAGCTTCAAGAGCCTGAGCGTGTTGGCGACATGGCTGCGGCTCTTGCCGATCACCTGGCCGAGATCGGCCTGGGTGTAGCCGTGCTCGTCGATCAGCTGCTGATAACCGAGCGCTTCCTCGACCGCGTTGAGGTCGGTGCGCTGGACGTTTTCGATGATCGCCAGTTCGAGCGCGGTGCGATCGTTGACCTCGCGGATGATGACCGGGATCTCGGACAGCCCGGCGCGCTGCGCTGCACGCCAGCGCCGCTCGCCGGCGATGATCTCGTAGCGTCCGGCCTGTGTCGGCGAAGGCCGCGCCACCACCGGCTGGACGACGCCGTGTTCGCGGATCGACTGGGCAAGGTCGGTCAGCTCGGCGTCGCCGAAATGCCGGCGCGGATTTTTCGGGTTGGGGGTCAGGAACTCGATCGGCACCTTGCCGTCGGCGCTCATGCCCGGTTTTTCAGGTGCTACTGGGCGATCAATCTCGCCGATCAGCGCCGCCAGTCCGCGGCCCAGTCTCTTTCTCGAAAGGTCTTCGCTCATCTTTATTCCAGTTGGCTATTCCAAATCGTTTCGGTATCGAATCGGCTCTTGACTATGCATCCGGCCACATCAAGCGGCGCGTAACTTGCGCTCGCGGCGGATCACTTCCGATGCCAGTTGCAGATAGGCCTGGCTGCCCGAGCATTTCAAATCGTAGAGGATCGCCGGCTTGCCGTAGGACGGCGCCTCGGACACCCGCACATTGCGCGGGATGATGGTCTCGTAGACCTTGTCGCCCATATGCGCCCGCACATCCTGCACGACCTGGTTGGCGAGATTGTTGCGGCCGTCATACATGGTCAGCACGATGCCCTGGATGGTGAGATCCGGATTGATCGAGCGCCGCACCTGCTCGACCGTCTCCAGCAACTGGCTGAGGCCTTCGAGCGCGAAAAACTCGCATTGCAGCGGCACAAGAACGGAATCGGCCGCAGCCATTGAATTCAACGTCAAAAGGTTGAGCGATGGCGGGCAGTCGATCAGCACATAGCCAAAGGGTGCGCCGCGCTCGGTCGCAGCGCGCAGCGCGTTGCGCAGCTTGAGCACCCGGTCGGGCGCGGAGGCGATCTCCATTTCGATGCCGAGCAGATCGAGCGTCGACGGCACGATCGACAGGCCCGGCACGGCTGTGGGGATGGCCGCGGCTTCCAGCTCCAGCTCGCCGGTCAACACGTCATAGGACGACACCGTCCGGTCCTTGCGGTCGATGCCCAGACCGGTGCTGGCATTTCCCTGCGGATCGAGATCGACGATCAGCACCTTTTCGCCGATAGCAGCTAGCGCGGTCGCCAGATTGATGGCGGTCGTCGTCTTGCCGACACCGCCCTTCTGGTTGGCTACGGTGATGATTCGGGGGCCATTCTTCATCATGGGTTTATGCCAGAAATTCATTTTGGGCGCCAAATCGCCTGTCAGTGACGGATCAGACAGGTCGCAGGTTGGACAATTCCAGGATGACGCCGCCAACGTCGGTCATACTTGGATGTTCTACCAGATCGAAGGACCATCGGTGAACGCTTTCTTGCACTTCGGTGCGGTAATCCCGGCCTTTGTGGAACAGGCCGCGCGCGCCTGAAACCAGCCAGGGCGCCGACAGGTCCAGCAAGGTCGAAAGCGGAGCCAGCGCCCGCGCCGTGACGATTTGCGGCGTCGAAACCAGCGCATGGCTGTCATCGATGCGGCGCGCCACGACCCGCGCCGGCAGGCTGAACTGGCCGACGACGGTCTGCAGGAAGGATGCCTTTTTGCGATTGCTTTCAACCAGATCGATGCTGGCGCCGTCGCGCTCGGCCAGCAGGAACGCCATCACAAGGCCTGGAAACCCACCGCCCGAGCCGAGATCCACCCAGCGTGTGGCAACGGGTTCTATGCGCCCGAGTTGGGCGCTGTCCAGGATATGGCGCTGCCAGACATCGCCCGACGTGGATTGCGCCACCAGATTGATGCTGCGATTCCATTTCTGGAACATCTGCTCGAACGCCACCAGCCGATCGAATGTTTCACGTGAAACCGGGCCTGCCGCATCCTGCAGGCTCTCCAGGGACATAGAATTCACGCAACATCCTTTTGTAGGCGCTGGGCGCTCTCCGCATGGCGGACATGCGCGACAATGATCGCCAGCGCCGCCGGCGTCATGCCCTCCATGCGCTGGGCATCGGCTATGGAGCGCGGGCGCCGCGCCTGCATTTTCTGCTTCAGCTCGTTCGACAGACCCGGCACTCCGGCGAAATCGACCGTCTCGGGGATCAGCCGGCTCTCCTCATGCCGGATCTGCGCCACGTCGGTCTTCTGGCGGTCGAGATAGACAGAATACTTCGCTTCCGTCTCGAGGCGCTCCGCGGTCTTGCCTTCGATCGCCGCAAAGCGCGGATCGACGCCGGCCAGCCAAGCGACATCGACGTCGGGATAGGACAGCAATTCATAGCCGGACCGGCGCACGCCATCCCGGTTGATGTCCAGCCCGTGCCGCGCCGCCTCATTCGGCGTCATGGCGAGCGACTTCGCCAAATCCCGCGCCTCATCCAGGCTTTGCATGACCTGCCCGTAGCGCTGCATGCGCTGTGCCGAGGCGATGCCCAGTTTCGCCGCCAGAGGCGTCAGCCGCTCATCCGCATTGTCGGCGCGTAGCGACAGCCGGAACTCGGCGCGTGACGTGAACATCCGGTAGGGCTCTGCGATGCCGCGGCTGGTCAAATCGTCGACCATCACGCCGATGTACGCCTCGGTGCGGCTGAGCACGATTTGCTCGCTCCCCGCCGCCCGCCGCGCCGCATTGAGGCCTGCGAGCAGGCCTTGCCCGGCTGCTTCCTCATAGCCGGTCGTGCCGTTGATCTGCCCGGCGAGGAAGAGACCACCGATGCGCTTCGTCTCCAGCGTCTGATGCAGTTCGCGCGGATCGACATGATCATACTCGATGGCATAGCCGGGCTGCAGCATGATTGCGCGCTCCAGCCCCGGAATGGTTTTCAATATATCGAGCTGCACATCTTCGGGCAACGAGGTGGAAATCCCATTGGGATAGACGGTATCATCGTCCAGCCCTTCCGGCTCCAGAAAGATCTGGTGCCCATCCCTATCGCCGAACTTGACGATCTTGTCCTCGATCGACGGGCAATAACGCGGCCCAACGCCCTCGATCGAGCCGGAATACATGGCCGAGCGGCCGAGATTGGCGCGAATCAGCTCATGCGTGGCCGTCGTCGTGCGGGTGATGCCGCACTCGATCTGCGGCGTGGTGATGCGGTCGGTCATCAGCGAGAACGGCACCGGATCCGCATCCGCGGCCTGGCTTGCCAGCGTCGTCCAGTCGATGCTCCGGCCATCGAGCCGCGGCGGCGTCCCGGTCTTCAGCCGTCCAAGCTTGAAGCCCGCGCGGTCCATCGTCGCCGAGAGCCCAAGGCTGGCCTGCTCGTTCATGCGGCCGGCGACAATCTTCCTCTCGCCAATATGAATGAGCCCGCGCAGAAAAGTCCCGGTCGTCAGCACGACCGCGCCACAGCCAAGCCGCCTGCCGTCGGCCAGGAGAACAGCCGTGATCCGCCCATCGGCGATCTCAAAATCCAGAACCTCGCCTTCAACCACGTCGAGATCGTTCTGCTGCCGAATCGCTTCCTGCATGGCAAGGCGATAAAGCTTCCGGTCGGCCTGCGTACGAGGGCCGCGCACGGCGGGACCTTTGCGGCGGTTGAGCAGGCGGAACTGAATGCCGGCCGCATCCGCCACGCGCCCCATCAGGCCATCCATGGCATCGATCTCGCGCACCAAATGGCCCTTGCCGAGCCCGCCGATCGCCGGATTGCAGGACATGACCCCGATCGTATCAAAGCGCAGCGTCACCAGCGCGGTCTTGGCACCAGCGCGCGCGGCAGCGCTGGCCGCCTCACAACCTGCGTGGCCGCCGCCCACCACAACCACATCATAGTGATTGGTCATCACAAACTTCCCAGACTCGAATGATTAAAGGGACACATGTCCCCGCGAGGCTTGGCTGTCAAGAAAACTCCGCGAGTCGTTTCACGTGAAACAGCCTTGCACCGCCATCGCGTGTGTTTCACGTGAGTCATCGGGGCACTGATGTTTCACGTGAGTCGCACCTTGCCGCTGCTCGAAGGTCTTACCCAAGCGTTCGCAACGTTCGTCATCCTAGGGCAAAGCAGGAAGCGAAGCGACGTCGCGGAGACCCTAGGATCCATGCCGTGATCTTGGCCAAAGAGTACAGCGGATCAGAATTCTGCACCGTGGCGCGCGCTCAGAAGTCGCGGCATGGATCCTCGGGTCTGCGCCGCGTCGCTACGCTCCTTGCTCCGCCCGTGGATGACGAAGCGATGGGGCGTTCCGCAAACGGTCCATCAAAATCTCTGCATCGACAACTGAGTCATTTTACGAGAGCACATCGTTTCACGTGAGTCATTTCCCGATGCAGAACTGCGAGAAAATCACGTCCAGCATGTCCTCGACGTCGATGGCGCCGACAATACGGCCCAGGCGATCTGCTGCAAGCCGCAACTCCTCGGCGCGCAATTCCTGCCCGACAGTCCGGCCGTCGGTTGCGCGACGCAGGTGGCTATTCGCTGCGCCGAGCAATTCGACGTGGCGCAGGCGCGACGGCAGGACATCGCCGACGCTGCCGGCTGCTTCCGCTGCCCGCCGGCCGATTTCCCCCAGCAGTTCCTCGACGCCCGTCCCGTTCTTTACCGAAATGACAAGGGCATAATCCTCCGTCGCGTCGCTCGCCGCGCGGTCTTCCAACAGATCGAGCTTGGTGCCGACGCGCAAGGTCGGCGCCACACTCGGCAGCTCGCCGACATCTCTTGGGTTCGCGATGTCCTGCAGCAAGAGCAAGAGATCGGCGCCATGCGCCTTGGCCCTGGCCTTCTCGATGCCGATAGCCTCGACCTTTCCCGGCGCATCGCGCAGCCCGGCCGTATCTGTAAGCCGGACCCGCAGCCCCTGGAGATCAAGTGTCACTTCAAGCAGATCCCGCGTCGTGCCGGGTTCATCCGTTACTATAGCGGCATCCCGCCGCGCCAGGGCGTTGAACAGACTCGACTTGCCGGCGTTGGGCGCGCCAAGGATAACGACCTCGAAGCCGTCACGGATGATTTCGGCAGCACGAAATCCGGCAATGTGCCGGTCGATCTCGCCGATCATAGTTTTGACATCGGACCAAACCGTATCCGAAACGGAACCGGGGACATCGTCTTCATCGGCAAAATCGATCTCCGCCTCGATCATGGCGCGGGCGTGAATCAACCTGCGACGCCAGCCGAGATAGAGTTCGCTCTGAGCGCCTTCGGCATTTTGG
>NZ_RZQI01000362.1:0-5665 GCF_003998335.1 Mesorhizobium sp. M7A.F.Ca.CA.002.05.1.1
CGGTAGGCCTGCGACAGCAGGATCATGCCGGCGGAGGCGACGAAACCGCAGGCCGCCATCTTGAGAAAATCCGGCAGCGTCGGCCAAAGCCATGGCCGTACCAGGAATTCCAGGCTTGGGTGAACGGCGTGTGTAATGCCGGCCAGGTGAAACGCCCCGGCAACCACGGCGGCGCCGACCAGATAGGCGCCGTTCTGATAGAAGGCCATGACGGTGGACGATTCAGTATCGCCGATCTTGCGGGCCATCAGCTGCGAAAAACCATAGAGCGCCGCCGATCCCAGCGACAGCAGCGCTGCCCAGTCGAACAGCCCTGCGCCGGGGCGCAGCATCACGAGGACGCCGAACAAGCCGATCAGCACGGTTGCCAGTGTCTGCCAGGAGACGCGCTCGCCAAGGTAAGGTCCGGCCAGGACCATGATGAACAGCGGCGCCATGAAATAAAGCGCCACCGCATCGGCGAGCGGCAAAGCAGCGATGGCCAGGTAGTACATCGTATAGGAGGTGAACTGGATGAAGGCGCGCACCGTCAGCATGCGGAATCGCTTCGACAGGATCGCCCGCAAGCCGACATCGGCATGGACCAGAACGATCAGGATCGGCAGGGCGACGATCGAGCGGATCGCCATCACCTCGGTCACCGGATAGCCGCTCGACACGGCTTTGACGAGCGGATCCTGCAGCGAAAAGACCAGCACGCCGAGGCACAGGCTCAGGATGCCGCCCACCATCCGATTCTGCATCTGCATCCAGGCTCCTGCGCGTACGACCCGAAGCTGCCGCCTGCGGGGTAAAAAGAACCCGCCACCGTTTCGGGCAGCGGGCACGAGTGAGGACTCTTGATTGGTCCGCGGCTGATTTCGCAGCCGCATATCCAATGGGTATGGCGACTATCGTCCGCCGTTTGACATGTTGCAAACGAATTGGAATGATGCCAGCAATCAAATTCTCTTATGGCGGATTCCATGCGGCCGACCCTCGACAGCGACCTCCTGCGAACCTTCGTGGCGATTGCCGAGACCGGCAATTTCACCAAGGCGGCGGAGCAGGCCGGCCGCACCCAATCCGCGGTGTCGATGCAGATGAAGAAGCTCGAAGAGCTGATCGGCGCCAGCCTGTTCGAGCGCGGTTCGCGCGGCGTCGCGTTGACGCGGCGCGGCGGCGAACTCATCGTCAACGCCCGCCGCATTGTCTCGCTGCTCGACGAGACGTCGGCATCGATGGCGGCAGCGCCGCTTGGCGGGCCGGTGCGCATCGGCATTCCGGAGGAATATGGCCACGCCATCCTGTCGCGCGCGCTCGGCGCCTTCTCGAAGCGTCATACACAGGTCGAGGTCACCGTGCGCTATGCCCATTCCGGGGCACAGATGGCGGCGCTCGCTGCCGGCGAACTCGATCTGTGCGTGGTGTTCGAATGGCAGGATCCCGCCGGCGGCGAAGTGCTGATGCACGACCCGACCGTGTGGGTGACGTCGACCCTGCATCACATGCATGAGGAACAGCCGGTGCCGATCGCGCTCTACAACCGGGCCGGCTGGTGCAAGGACTTCGCCATCAAATCACTGGAGCAGCGCGATCTTGCCTATCGTGTCGCCTATACCAGCGACACCACCGGCGGCCTCAAGCTCGCCGTCACCTCCGGACTGGCGATCGCGCCGATTTCGCGCAGCAACATTCCGGACGGCTGTCGTGAACTGACCACCGCGGACGGATTCGGCGCCATCGATTCCTCCAACGTGGTGATGCACCGCAACCCCAATGCGTCAGGTGAGGCGATCGACGGCATGCAGGATGCGATCCGCGAAGCCTTCGTCAACAGGCTCAGTCAGCCGGCGGCATCCTCGTAGAAATGCAGCCTGTTGCCGAACGGATCGGCGACCGATACCTCGCGGGTCTTCCAAGGCGTATCTTCCACGCCCGGCCTGGCGAAGCGGTAGTTTTTGCCGATCAGTTCGCCATGAAGAGCGGTGATGTCCTCGACCTCGATGCGCAGGGCGATGCCGGGTGCACCGTCGCCATGATGTTCGCTGAGATGCAGAACGCAGCCGTCGCGGCCGACCGCCATGTAAAGCGGCGCGTCGTCGGCGAAGCGATGTTCCCACTGCACCTCGAAGCCGAGGAAGCCGACATAGAATTCACGCGCCTTGGCAATGTCGAAGATGCGCAGGATGGGTGTAACGGCGCCAAGTCTGGGCATGGTGGTGCAACCGCGCGAGAGGGTCTTTAGGTGGGATGGACGCGGGCGGCAATCCCTATGTTTTTTCGCAATTCCGGACGGAAAACCGCTTCACACTTTTCCTGGAATTGCTCTATTTCAGCTCGAGCAGCCGTTCCAGATAGCTGCGTTCGATGTCGGGGCTGAGCGCATTGCCGAGCCGTTTGCGGATCGCTTCCAGTATCTGGCGGGCGCGCTGCACGTCGATCTCGTCGGGCACCTTCACCGAATCGCCGAAATCGGGACCCTGGCTGGCGCGTGGCCGGCCGAGCGGATCACGATCGGCGTTCTGCTGCCGGCCGCCTTCCTCGCCGCCGCCCTGGTCGCCCTGCATGGCTTGCATCTGCTTCATCATGTCCTTGGCGCCCTTGCGCAGCGCTTCCAGCGCCCGGCCCTGATGACCGACGGCCGCATCGCCTTCGCCCTCGCCGAGTGCCTGTTCGGCATTGCCCATGGACTTGCCGGCCTCGCCAAATCCTTCATTGGGCTCCATACCCATGCCTTCGAGGCCCTTCTTCAGCTGATCCAGGTCGCTTTGCAGCTGGCCCTGGCCCTGCTGCAGCTGTTTCAGCGCATCGGCGAATTCCTGGGGTGTCATCGGCTTTTGCCGGGCGAGCGGATCGCGGTCTTCGCCGACGCCGGGTCTGTCCTCATCCTGGCCGCCTTCGCCGAGCTGCTCGTCACGGTTCTGCCCGCGCTGGCGCTCGCCGCGCTGCATCTGATCCATGCGGAAGGTGTCGTTCATCATCTCCTGCTGACGCCGCAGGATCTCACCCAGCTTGTCCATCTGCTGGCGCATCTCGCTGTCCTGCTGGCCGCCTTGCTGCTGACGGCCGGCTTGCAGATTGTTCATCATGTCCTGCAGTTGCGACAGCAGTTGCTGGGCCTTGTCGCGATCTCCGGACTTCGCCAGGTTTTCGATCTGGTCCATCATGCGATCGATGTCGCTCTGGCGCAGTTCCTGGCCATTCTGCTGCATCTGCGGGGCGTTGGGATTCTGCTTGGCGCGCTCCGCGAATTCCTGCAGGAACTGGTTCATCGCCTCGCGCAGTTCCTTCATCGCCTTTTCGATTTCAGCGTCGCTGGCGCCATTCTTGATGGCGTCCTGCAGCGCCTGTTGCGCCTGGCGCAGCCGCTTTTCGGCGGCCGAAAGATTGCCTTCCTCGATGCCGAGCGCGATTTCCCAGAGATAGGAGACCTCGCTGCGCAATTGATCGTCGCTCTCGGCCATCTTCAGCCGGGTGCGGGCGCTCATGATGGCGAGATAGTGAGACATGTTGTCGAACGTGTCTTCCGGCCGCAGCGTGATGGCGTCCATCAGGTCGAGCACGCGCGGCTTGGCGTTGGCGTCGAGCGCCAGCAGGCGGCGCTGTTCGATCACGGCGCGTGCCAGCGGATTGGCGAAAGGCCGCTCCGGCATCAGCAGCGTCTTGGTTTCGCTCGATGCAGTGTGCCCGGCATCATCGGTGGCGACCAGCGTCAGCTTGATGATGCTGCCGGCCCAGACATGCTCGGTCAGGTCCTTGGAGGTCTTGGCGGCGTTCGACTTGCCGCCGCGGCGCGGCAGCGTCAGCGGCATTTCAGGTGCACCGTACAGCGGGCGCGCATTGGGCGCCTGCGGATCGGCGAGCGCGAACACCGCTTTGGCGGTGGCGGCGCCATAGTCGTCGTCGATCTGGTAGTTTAGCTCGAAGGCGCCGTTTGCGGCGCGCTTGGGCTCGCCGACGAAGCGGATCTGCGGCGGCTTGTCCGATATGACCGCGAAGGCCCAGCGGCCGAGCTGGTCCTCGCCCGACGTCAGCGTCAGCGTGCCGTCGCCGGTCAGCTTGCTGGTGAACTGGAGCACCTTGGACGGCGGCGCCGGGCTTGCAGCCGGCTTGGCGGCGGCCTGCGGCGCAGCGGGATCGATGGCGCGGGCGTTGCCATTCTTGTCGGCATAGCCGAGCGTCTCCTCGCCTGAGCCACCCGTCACGCGCAGCGAAACGTCACTGCCTTCGGGAACCGTAAAGGTCGGGATCGCCTGGTTGGCGTCGGCGGTCAGGAAGATCGGCGGCTTGCCGGTATAGGCCGGTGGCGTCACCCATGCGTCGATGCGCGGCGGCACGATATCGCGCGCGCCATGGGCATTGAAGCCGTCGCTGATCCTGCCGCCCGTCGGTCCGAAGGAGAAGGCGAAGGCGGTAACGAGCAAAAGGGCCGCCACCGCGCGCAGCCCCCAGGGGTCGCGCTCCGGCACGCGCGTGCGCGGCAGGTCGGCGCCAAGGTTGTCGAGCTTTCCAGCCATACGCTTCTGGTGTTCGCGCCACAGCGCCTGCGAGAAGCTGCTTTCCCTGCCGCTGGGCCGGTCGGTCTGCACCAGCACCGGGCTGTGCAACAGTTGATTGGCGGCCTCTATGCGGCGGTCGATTTCGCCGGCGCCCGGCAGGCGGAAGAAGCGCAGCGGATAGAGCGCGGCCAGTGCCGCTATGGCAAAAGCAGCGACCAGGCCGATGCGCGCCATATCCGGCAGCCGGGAGAACAGCCCCAGCCAGGAGATGCTGAGGAACAGGCTGGCGACGATGACGAGCGGGAGCAGCAACGGCCAGCCGCGCTCGACCATCATCGAGACCCGCGTCGCCAACCGGCTCAAGGCCAGGCGTCCGGCCAGGCCGCGATCACTGCTGAAGGTGGGTCGTTGCGTCATCGGCCCTTCCTTGAGCCTATCCCGAAAACCGGGATGCGGCCTTATCCCTTTGAGCATGATCTGTTCCGAAAGGGATTTCACTTTTCGGGATCATGCTGTGGAGCGGGCAGGATAGCCCGACGCCTCACGACTCAAAGAATACCAGCAAACACGGCAAAGGCGAGGCAGTTCGGAAAAACGTGAAGTGGACCGTTATAGTTCCATCCTGCATACCCTTTAGAAGGCAGCAGGCCCTTTAGAAGGTAGCGGGGTCCGCATTCGCTCCGCAGACCAGCACGGCGACCCGTTCGCCCGCCGCCGGCGCATAGCGGCCCGACAGGACCGCGGCAAAGGCGGCGGCGCCACCCGGCTCGGAGATGATGCGGGCCCGGTTCCACAGCGCCTTCTGCGCGGCGATGATGTCGTCGTCACTGACCAGGATCGAGCGTTCGACAAAGGCTTCGGCAATCGGGAACATCATTTCGCCGACGCGCTTTGGCGCCAGCGAATCGGCGGCGATACCCTCGGCCGGCGCGTCGACGGGGTGTCCGGCCTCGAAGGCGCGATGAAGCGTCGGCGCTCCTTCCGGCTCGACGGCGATGATACGGATGCGGCCGGTAAACCAGGCAGCGATGCCGCCGATCAGGCCGCCGCCGCCGACAGCGACCAGCAGCGTGTCGATCTTAGGCAAATCGCTCTCGATTTCGAGCCCGAGCGTGCCCTGGCCGACGAGCGTTTCCTCCTGGTTGAAGGCATGGATCTGCAAGGCGCCGGTCTCCTCGGCGAAC
>NZ_RZQI01000363.1:0-5631 GCF_003998335.1 Mesorhizobium sp. M7A.F.Ca.CA.002.05.1.1
ACCAAGGTCGATCACCCTGAACTTGGGCGCAGCTTCCATTATGCCACAAGCAAATGGCTGAGTTCGGAAACACGATGGCAGGCCGGCAAGCGCGCGCCGCTGCGCGGTGAGCATACGGACGAAGTGAGCAACACCTCAAGGCAGGCATCGCCAAAGGTAGCGGCAGAGGCGACCCTGAAACCGGCGCTCTCAGCACGCAATCGTCCCTTTCCTTTGCAGAACGTCCGCATCTTTGACTTCTCATGGTTTCTTGCTTCGGCGGGCGGAACGCGCTTTGCTGCTGCGCTTGGCGCCGAGTGCATCAAGGTCGGATGGAAGGAAAACCCAGACACACGCCTCGCCGCAATGGCACCCGTTGGGGGCCGCACGGCGCGCGAGGCCGCGACCGGCCCACTGCCGGGCGTCAGCGATCCCGACATGGGCGGCCAGTTCAACAATAAGAACGCGGGCAAGCGCGGGCTCTCGCTCAATATCCGCCACCCGAAAGGTATCGATATCGCCAAGCGGCTGATCGCAATCTCCGACGTCGTCGCCGAAGGCTTCTCTCCGGGCGTCCTCGATCGGTTAGGCCTGGGGTATGACGTCCTGCGCAGCATCCGTCCCGATATCATCTACGTCCAGCAGTCCGGCATGGGCAGTTACGGCACCTATGGCCGACTGCGCACCGTTGGGCCTATCGCTGCCTCGTTTGCTGGGATGAACGAGATGTCCGGTCTTGCCGAACCGGCGATGCCTGCCGGGTGGGGCTATTCCTATCTCGACTGGATGGGGGCCTATGGCTTCGCCCAATCGCTCCTCGGTGCGCTGTACTACCGCTCGGTCACCGGCAAGGGTCAGCATATCGATGCGTCCCAATGCGAAGCGGGCATCTTCCTTGCCAGCCAGGCCATCCTTGATTGGTCGGCAAACGGGCGAGTGTGGCAGCGTACCGGCAACCGCTCCCCTTATGGCAATGCCGCGCCGCATGGCGCCTATCGTTGCCAGGGGGCGGATCGCTGGATCGCGATCTCGTGCTGCGACCAGCGGTCATGGGCGGCGCTCGCCCATGCCGCGGGCCATCCTGAATGGCTAACCGATCCACGCTTCGCCAATATTGCGGCTCGTCTTGTCAACCAGGATGCACTGGACAAGGTGGTTGGAACGTGGACCGAGGGCGTTGAGGCCTATGACTGCATGAGCCGCTTGCAAGCAGCTGGCGTGGCCGCTGGCGTATGCCAGACGGCGGAGGATCGCTGCGATCACGATCCGCAGTTGCGGAGGCTGGAGTGGCTGACCGAAGTGCCTGGGACAAGGATCGGGACGTGGCCCGTGGCCGAAGTGCCGTTCAAACTTGGCCGCACACCCGCGCATGCAGGCGGATTGATCAACCGCGGAGCGCCTTGTTACGGCGAAGACAACGAATATGTCCTCGGTGAACTCCTCGGCCACTCAACAGCACAGATCCGCTCGTTCAAGCACGAGGGCGTTATTTGACCTCGGCAAGAATCCCAGGCGGATCAAGCCAAACAACCAGATGGATGACAATCAGATGACCAGCAAGCAGCGAAACAGCGTCGCCGACGGTACAGCGGCACGTGAACGCGTCGGTACGCGCTACCGTGATCCCGCTCTCGCCGAAGAATTGTCCCACGTCACTTGGAACAGCACGCTGGATGTGATGCTGTCGCACCGGTCGGTGCGCTACTACCTCGACCAGCCCCTTCCCGCAAATACCCTTGAGCTCGTCGTGGCGGCCGCACAGTCGGCGGCTTCAACTTCCAACCTCCAAGCTTGGAGCGTCATTGCGGTCGAGGACAAGGATCGCAAGGCGCGGCTGGCCGGCTACGCCGCGGACCAGAAGCACATCCATGACGCGCCGCTGCTGCTCGTTTTCGTCGCCGATCTGGCTCGCCTGCGTGCGATCAGCGATGAGCGGGGACATGCCGGTGTCGCACTCGATTACATCGAGGCATTCATCTTTGCCATCGCGGACGCCGCGTTCGCAGCGCAGAATGCCGCTGTTGCAATCGAGTCGCTCGGCCTCGGCTGCTGCTACATAGGCGCGATGCGTAACGACCCTCAGGCCGTCGCCAACGAACTGGGACTGCCCGACGAATCGATGGTCGTGTTCGGCATGACAGTCGGCCGCCCCGATCCGGCGGTGGCAACAGACGTCAAGCCGCGCCTGCCGCAAGGCATAATCCTCCACCGCGAGCGGTATACCCAAATCGACCCGGAGCTTATGGCGGCCTACGAGGCACGCATGCGGGAATTCCAGGCCGAACAGAACATGCGCAACATCGACTGGACTGAACAGACCGCGGCGCGGATAAAGGACGTTGCTGCACTGACCGGCAGGCACGTGCTCACGGACTTCCTGAAGGCGCGGGGATTTGGGCTCAAATAGTTGCGGTTGCGCGCGCCAATGTTGACTGAGAGACAGGGGCTGCGACTTCGTCAGGCTTGCGAACCGCCGGCCCTGTCACGTCGCCGAGATTCTCGGCAACTCAAACGCGTCTGTCGTGCGGACATAGGTGTTTCCTTGTGCCCTGGCGACAAGGCGCAATTTTTGTGTATCGACATGGAAGCGAACCGGGTCGATCAGCATGTCGTCGCGTATATGCATCATCTGGACCGTTCCCAGGATGAGCGAGCGCGATACCCCGAGAGGAACAATGCTGTGCAGCACGCACTCCATGGAGACGGGGCTCTCGGCAATTCGCGGCGCGGCGATCGTCACTGAAGCTTCCTCTGCAAGCCCGGAGCGCGAAAACTCATCGATTTCCGGCGCAAACTCGGCGGCGGTTATGTTCATCTGGTCCAGCCGATCCTCGTCGACCAGATTGACGACGAATTGGCCCGACATCCGGATATTGCGTCCTGTGTCCTTGTTGTCGCCTGCAGACCGGTCGACGATGCTGAAACCGACGACAGGGGGATCCTCGCTGAAGACATTGAAGAACGAGAATGGCGCTGCATTGCGCACCCCGTCCGACGCGACGGTCGTGACCCATGCGATCGGCCGTGGCGTGATCGTCGAGGATAGAAGTTTGTGCCGGTCAAGCGGCTTCAGCTCGGAGAAGTCGAACTGCATTGTCGTGGGGACCTCCGATGATTTGGCGGGGCAGACCAGTTTGGCTGGCGCCACGCCTTTCTAGCACCGGCAAAATCGATTGTTTGCTCTATATCGGAACGCGCGCATCGCGCTTAACGAGGCTGGTGCGTCAACGCATTGAAAGCATCTTCACCGCGGCTGCCGCTGCGCCAAAGCCATTGTCGATGTTGACCACCACAACTCCCGGCGAGCAACTCGCGAGCGCTGCGTTGAGCGCCACATATCCGCCGGCGGCCACGCCGTAGCCGACAGATGTCGGTACAGCGATCAACGGCGCCGCGATCAGCCCGGCGAGCACGCTGAAGAGCGCGCCTTCCATGCCGGCGACAGCGATAACAACCCGAAACATCCGGATTTCGTCGAGCCTTTCAGTAAGCCGCCACAATCCGGCGACACCGACATCGGCGACGATAGGCGCGTCATGGCCGTTGAAGCAGAGCGCTCGGGCGGCTTCCCGTGCGACCGACATATCCGACGTGCCCGCCGCCACGATGCCCACACCTGTGCTTGCAACGGGCATGGACCCGCCCAGCACCGCAGTGCGCGACAGTGGATCATAATCAAGTGCACTGCGAATGGCGAAATCGAGCGCCAGAAAATGGCTTTCGTCGAGACGCGTGAACAACAGCCGCTCTCCTTTCTCGGAAGCAGCGACGATGATGGCGGCCACCTGGGTCGGGCTCTTATGCTCACATAGCACCGCCTCCGGCACTCCGGTGCGCCTGCTGCGTTGCCAGTCGAGTTGAAAGTCGTTCATGGGCGCATGAACATCGCGCCGCGGCTGTAGGGCCGGGCGCCCACGAAGACGCGTCCTGCCTCGGCGCAAAGCCGCTGCGTGATCTCGACCAGCAGATGCTTCTGCGCGGACACGCCGTCGCCGAGTTCCAGAACCACGCCTGACCGCGTAATCCGGCAGCGCAACGTAACGCCACTGGCGGCAATGTCAGCCAGATGCCGCTCGGCCTTCTCGATGAATGCGAGGTCGCGGGCATCGATCGCTATTCCCGTCTCGACGCGGCTTGCCAGGCATGGCTGGGCGGGCAATTCGGCGACAGAGCCCAGGCCAAGCTCGCGAGAAAGCGCGCGAATGTCGGCCTTGGCCATTTCCGCTTCGATGAGGGGATGTACCACCTGGCGCTCGGCGGCAGCCAGCAGCCCGGGACGATAGTCGCCGAGATCATCGAGATTGGCACCCGACGCGATCACATGCGGCGTCAGTGTGCGTATCCGATCGTAGAGATTGGTCTTGCAGAAATAGCAGCGGTTCGAGGCATTGTCCCGATAGCGTGAATCCTCGAACTCGCCAGTTCCGATGACGAGGGTCGTCCAGCCTTCGGTATCTGACAGACCCCGCACGCGTGCCGTCGCCTCTTCCGGAACGGCTGGTGAGGCGGCATGGATTACCGTCACCGCAAGGCCCGGCTTGCGATGTGCGAAGGCTGCCAGCGTCACTGAATCCACGCCGCCGCTGACAGCAATGGCGAGCTGTTCGAAACGGTCAAGAACGCGGTCAAGACGCTGTGCCGGCGCAATGTCATTCATCGTCGGTCGTCTCGGCCTGCCACTTCATGGCGCGGCGCTCGGCAAGGCTTCCGCCTCGAAGGGCATCGCTTTCCACCTTGCGTGTGATGCCCGATGGCCGGAGGACCGCCTTGACGGCAAGTCCGGCAGCCTTGACGTTTTCCCGGAAGAGGACCAGCCGGCGTTCCTCCCGCAGGCGCAAGCCGATTGTCGATGTCTCGGCAAAACACCGGGCCGTCACCTGATCGGCCAGTTCCGGTCTCGCCAGAAGCCGGAACGACGAGGCGGGACGCCCCTTCTTGCCGAGGCGCTGCCCCACGGAGAGATCCAACACGCCGTCCGTTGCCCTGAGGCGATCGCAGGCGACGCCCATCTCTTCGCCGGTCATGTCGTCGATTTCGAATTCGATGACACTGATGGTGTCGCTCGGAGTTGAGACTTCGTTCTCTAGGACGAGAACGCGAAGAATGTTCGGCATCCCGGGCAGGTGCCGCGTCCCCGCGCCTGTTCCGGACGACACAAGCCGGCCAGACGTGCCGCCAGCACCAGGCGCTGTGAGATGTTTAAGGATCGCCGCGCCGGTCGGCGTCACGCGCTCGCCTGATATCCCGTCGTCGCGCCATTCGAAACCGGTCAGGATCGCGGCCGTGGCAGGCGCGGGAACGGGCAGCAGCCCGTGGGCGGTGTGCACAAGGCCACCGCCTCGCGGCAGAGCCGAGACACTCCACACCGTCTTGTCGAGCGCCGCTGCGATGCTGCCGGCGCAGACGACGTCAACCAGGGAGTCCCAGTCGGCGATCTCGTGAAAATGTACCCTTTCGACCGGCACGCGATGGATGGCCGCCTCCGCCTCGGCAATGATCGTCAGTATCGCAATGGCCCTGGCAGCCGTTCCATCGTGGAGATCCGCGGCTTTGATGCGTGCCACCATGTCAGCAAAACTACCTGCATGCGCTTCATCAGGAATCTGGTTGCGATCGTGATGGTGATGGTGGCCATCATCATCACCATATGCG
>NZ_RZQI01000364.1:0-5615 GCF_003998335.1 Mesorhizobium sp. M7A.F.Ca.CA.002.05.1.1
CGCCCGCCGGCACCGCCGATCCGGAAGGTGATGGTGAGCACCAGAAGGGTCGGTTGAGAAGCCGAGGCGACCCCACGTCCTGGTCACAATCGGCCTGAACAGCTTCGGTAAGCCGACCAGCGAGCCGCGCTTCTCCAACGTTTTCAGACATCGCGATAAGCATGCTGCGGCGCAGCAACGAATTCGCTTGCTTTGTTTAGTAAAAATTGCATCACTAAACAAATTACTAAACATCCGCAGCATAACCGCGCAGCCATGTTTGGGCCCCTGAGGAGAGGGGTTGAGGGCTTTTTGAAACCGTCATCCGGGCGCGTTTCGCAAATGGGAGGAAGTCATGAAATCGAGCTTGAAACTGGCGTTGGGACTGACCTCGGCGATCACAGCGTCGACAGCCGTCTCGAACGTCGCGCACGCTGAAGACCTGACGCTGTGCTGGGCCGCCTGGGACCCGGCCAACGCGCTTGTCGAACTGTCCAAGGATTTTACCAAGGAAACCGGCATCGGCATGAAATTCGAGTTCGTGCCATGGACCAACTATGCCGACCGTTTCCTCAACGAGCTGAACTCGCACGGCAAATTGTGCGACCTGATCATCGGCGACAGCCAGTGGATCGGCGGCGCTGCCGAGAACGGCCACTACGTCAAGCTGAACGACTTCTTCGACAAGGAGAAGATCAGCATGGACGATTTCGTGCCGGCAACCGTCGTCGGCTATTCGGAATGGCCGAAGAACACGCCGAACTACTGGGCGCTGCCGGCCATGGGCGACGTCGTCGGCTGGACCTATCGCAAGGACTGGTTCTCCAAGCCGGAACTGCAGAAGGAATTCAAGGAGAAGTACGGTTGGGATCTCGGCCCGCCGACCACTTTCGACCAGTTGAAGCAGGTCGCCGAGTTCTTCCAGAAGCGTGAGATCGACGGCAAGACCGTCTACGGCGCCTCGATCTACACCGAGCGCGGCTCGGAAGGCATCACCATGGGCGCCATGGACGTGCTCTACAGCTATGGCTTCCAGTACGAAAACCCCAAAAAGCCCTACGAAATGGAAGGCTTCGTCAACTCCGACAAATCGGTAAAGGGGCTGGAGTTCTACAAGGCGCTCTATGATTGCTGCACGCCTCCGGGTGCCTCGAACAGCTATATGGGCGAAGGGGTCGACGCCTTCAAATCCGGCCAGGTGGCGATGCACATGAACTTCGCCTTCACATGGCCAGGCCTGCAGAAGGACGAGAATGTCGGCGGCGACAAGATCGGCTACTTCGTCAACCCGAAGGGGCCTGACGGCGAGCAGTTCGCCCAGCTCGGCGGCCAGGGTATCTCAGTGGTGTCCTATTCCGACAAGCAGGAATCGGCGCTGAAATACATCAAGTGGTTCGCCAACAAGGAGGTGCAGGCCAAATGGTGGTCGCTCGGCGGTTATTCCTGCCTCAACGCGGTGGTCAAGGACCCGGGCTTCCCGGCCAGCCAGCCCTACGCGCAGACCTTCCTCGACTCGATGGCCATCGTGAAGGACTTCTGGGCCGAGCCGAGCTACGCCCCGCTGCTGCAGGCCTCGCAGAAGCGTTTCCACGACTATGTCGTCGCCGGCCAAGGTTCGGCCAAGGATGCGCTGGACGGCCTGGTCAAGGACTGGACGCAGGTCTTCCAGGACGACGGTAAGATGTAACTGGGGCAAGATGTAACCCGGCTCCTCCCGAGCTCGACCCATGCGTCCCGTGCCGCCCTTGGCACGGGACGCAGTTCAGATAAATTCCATGACAGAGACGACCAAGTGACCGAAGCAGGACTCACCATGCTCAATCGGACCGCGGAGAACGTTGCCCAGGCGACTCCGGAGCCGTTGGCCCGCAAGGTCCGGGGCATCAGCGACAAGGGCCTCGCCTGGCTGTTCATCTCGCCGACGATCCTGTTGCTGCTGGCCATCAACATCTTTCCGCTGTTCTGGGCGATCTATCTGTCGTTCACCAACTACCGCGCCAACCGCCCGAACGAGGTGGTGAAGAACCTCGGCTTTGCCAACTACCAGCGCATCCTCGGCGACAAGGATATCTGGATCGCCATGCAGACGACGGCGCATTTCGTGTTCTGGACCATCCTGTTGCAGACGCTGATCGGCTTCACCCTGGCCTGGCTGATCGACAGGAAGTTCCGCGGCCACGCCTTCTGGACGACGCTGATCCTGGTGCCCATGATGCTGTCGCCGGCGGTGGTCGGTAATTTCTGGCGCTTCCTCTACGAGCCGCAGATCGGCCTGTTCGCCTACGCCATATCCTTCGTCACGAGGATCCCGCCGACCGATATCCAGATGCTCTCCAACGTGTCGCTGGCGCCCTGGTCGATCATCATCGTCGACACCTGGATGTGGACACCCTACGTGATGCTGATCTGCCTCGCGGGCCTGCGCTCCATCCCCGAATACATCTACGAGGCGGCCGAGGTCGACCGCGCCTCCAACTGGCGGCAATTCTGGTCGATCACGCTGCCGATGGCGCTGCCCTTCATCATGCTGGCTGTGCTGTTTCGCGGCATCGAGAACTTCAAGATGTTCGACATGGTCAATCTGTTGACCGGCGGCGGGCCGGGCTCGACCACCGAGGTCGCCTCGATCACGCTGAAAAGGCAGGCTTTCGAGAGCTGGCGCACCGGCTATTCCTCGGCCTTCGCAATCATTCTTTTCGTGGCGGTGTTCGGCCTCGCCAACATCTACGTCAAGGCGCTGAACAAGGTGAAGCAGAGATGAGCCTGACCACAGCCCATTCGGTCGTCGCACCGAGCAGCAACTCGAAACGGATCGCCGGCACGATCATCGTGCTTTACGCACTGATCTCGATCGTGCCGCTGCTGTGGATCTTCGCCACCAGCTTCAAGACGCCGCCGGATTCGATCGCCTATCCGCCCAAGATCCTGTTCCAGCCCAGCCTCGAAGGCTACTGCAATCTGTTCACGACGCGGACCCGTCAGACGCCGGAATACATCAACTCGCTGGGGCCGGCGACAGGCTTCTGCGACGAGACCACGCGCAAGCGCAACATGGTGATCGCCGGCCCGTCCAACTTCCTGCCGCGCTTCGTCAATTCGCTGATCATCGCCTTCGGCTCGACCTTCTGCGCCGTGTTCCTCGGCACGCTGTCGGCCTATGGCTTCTCGCGCTTCAAGGTGCCGCTCGCCGACGACCTTTTGTTCTTCATCCTGTCGACGCGCTTCATGCCGCCGATCGCCGTCGCCATTCCGATCTACCTGATGTACCGCGAGCTTGGCCTGTCGGACACCGCGCTCGGCATGATCCTGCTCTACACGGCCGTCAACGTGTCGCTGGCGGTGTGGCTGCTGAAAGGCTTCATCGACGAAATCCCGCGCGAGTACGAAGAGGCGGCGATGATCGACGGCTATACGCGGCTGCAGGCCTTCTGGCGCACCGTGCTGCCGCAAGCGACGACCGGCATTGCAGCGACCGCGATCTTCTGCCTGATCTTCGCCTGGAACGAGTACGCGTTCGCGGCACTCCTGACCTCGGGCACCGCGCAGACCGCGCCGCCCTTCATCCCGACCATCATCGGCGAAGGCGGCCAGGACTGGCCGGCGGTCGCGGCCGGCACGACGATCTTCCTGGTGCCGATCCTGGTCTTCACCATTCTGCTCCGCAAGCAATTGCTGCGCGGCATCACCTTCGGCGCGGTGCGTAAATGAGCATGACCAAGCCTGAGAAACGCAAATCGCGCTGGCCGGCCTGGGCCAGGCGCGGGCTGATGGAGAACATCGCCACGGCACTGATCGCCATCGGCTTCCTGATGCTGTTCCAGCCCTTCGCGCTGTCGCTCTACACCTACTCCTTCATCACCATGCTCGCCGGCACCGTGATGTTCATCATCGTCTCCAAGTTCCCGGAATAATCATGGCCGAAATCCGCGTCCAGCACCTGAGAAAGGCCTTCGGCGATTTCGTCGCCGTGCAGGATTCTAACTTCGTCGTCGAGGATGGCGAGTTCTTCGTCATGCTCGGGCCGTCGGGCTGCGGCAAGACGACGACGTTGCGCATGATCGCGGGGCTCGAATTGCCGACCGGCGGCCAGATCCTGCTCGGCGGCGACGACGTCACCATGCTGCGGGCCCGCGAGCGCGACATCGCTTTCGTCTTCCAGCTGTTCGCGCTCTATCCGCACATGAATGTGCGCAAGAACATCGGCTTCCCCTTGCTGGCGCAAGGCATGCCATCGCCCGAGATCCGCACCCGTGTCGAGGAAACGGCAAAACTGCTGCGCATCGATCATCTGCTCAACAAATCCGTCTCCGGACTTGCCGGTGGTGACCGCCAGCGGGTCGCGCTCGGCCGCGCCATCGTGCGGCGGCCGAAGTGCTTCCTGATGGATGAGCCGCTCGGCACGCTCGACACCGAATTCCGCGATTTGATGGTCCATGAACTGCGCGAACTGCACAACCGCATCCGTGCCACGACGGTCTATGTCACGCACGACCAGATGGAAGCGATGTCGATGGCCGACAAGATCGCGGTGATGAACCATGGCGTCATCGAACAGTTCGGAAGCCCACGCGAAATCTACGACCGCCCGGCAACCATGTTCGTCGCCGACTTCATCGGCTCCCCGCCGATGAATTTTCTGGGTTTTGGCGGCGGGCTGGCCAAAGGCGCCAGGGAGATCATCGTGCAAGGTGCGAAGGTCGCGGTGCCGGAGGTACGAGAGGACATCGCACCCAGCGACATGGCCCTTGGCATCCGCCCGGAGCACATACGCTTCGACGACGCCTCCAAGCTGCGCGGCGCCATCTATGGCACCGAATATCTCGGCACCACGCAGATCGTCGCGGTCGAAACGGCGGACGGTATCATCAAGGCACGCGTGCCGGCCGAAATCCGGCTCTCCACCGGCGACCATGTCGGCCTGACGCTGAGCAGCGCGCGCCTGTCGCTGTTCGAGAAGGGATCGGGCCGCGCGGTGAGAACCGCGATCCACGATGTCGCCTCGGAGCGGAGGGCCCAGCATGGCTGAGGTGCACATCAAGAACGTGACCAAGAGTTTCGGCGACCATGTCGCCGTCGACGGCCTCGACCTGCACATAGCAGATGGTGAATTCGTCGTGCTGCTCGGGCCGACCGGGGCCGGCAAGACAACGACGCTGCGGCTGATCGCCGGGCTGGAACGGCCGGATTCCGGCACGATCGAGATCGGCGGACACAATGCCACGACACTGTCGCCGGCTGAGCGCGACACGGCCTTCGTCTTCCAGCAATATTCGCTCTATCCGCATCTGTCGGTATTCGACAACCTCGCCTTCCCGCTGCGCTCGCCGGCGCGGAAAATGCCGGAGGACCAGATCCGCCGCCGGGTCGAGGAGGTGGCGAAGATGGTGCGCATCCATCACAAGCTCGCCAACCGCTCGACCAAACTTTCGGGCGGCGAAATGCAGCGCGTCGCCATCGGCCGCGCGCTGGTGCGCAAGCCCTCGATCTATCTGATGGACGAGCCGCTATCATCGCTCGACGCCAAGCTGCGCGGCGATCTCAGGCTCGAGCTGAAGCGCATCCAGACCGAGCTCGGCGCCACTATGCTCTACGTCACCCACGACCAGATCGAGGCGATGACGCTGGCAGACCGCATC
>NZ_RZQI01000365.1:0-5606 GCF_003998335.1 Mesorhizobium sp. M7A.F.Ca.CA.002.05.1.1
GTCTATCTCTCGGTGATCCATGCCGACGTCTATGTGAACGTGCCGCATTTCGCCGGCAAGTTCGGCGTCGAGCGAATGATCGAGCAGATGGGCTTCAAGGCTACGATCCTGCGTCCGGCCTATTTCATCCAGAACGACCTGATGATCGAAGACGTGATCACCGGCTACGGCACCTACACGATGCCGATCGGCGTCAAGGGTCTCGCCATGATCGATGTGCGTGATATCGCCGAGATCGCCGCTCTCGAGTTGCTGCGTCGCGAACGGTCCGCAGAGCCGCTTGCGCTCGAGCGGATCAATCTCGTCGGTCCGCAGACACTGACGGGAACGGATATCGCGGCCATCTGGTCCGACGTGCTCGCCCGCCCGATCAGCTACGGCGGCGACAACACCGAAGGTTTCGAGCAGAATCTCAAGCAGTTCCTGCCTGCCTGGATGGCGTACGATATGCGCTTGATGGGCGAACGGTTCCTGACCGACGGCATGCTGCCCGAGGCCGGCGACGTCGAGCGCCTGACCGCGCTTCTCGGCCGCCCGTTGCGTCCCTATCGCGACTTCGCCTCACAAATCGCCGGCTCCGCCTGAGGAACTGCTCTGGTCATCACCAAGGTACGGAAACAGCAGGGCGGCCCTTTGAGGAGGCCGCCTTGACTGGCACGGGACAAATGCGCGTTCAGCCGGAATTGCCTTACTGCAGGGTGGCCTCACCAGGTCTGTCGAGTTGGGCGTTGACGCGCTCACCATCGTCGCCACCGAGGCCATCCACGAACAGACCAGCTACGCCGTCGAAATTGGTGAGCCCGTCGAATTCAATTGCCGCGCCAATCAGCTGGGCTGCCTGGAAGACAAGGTATTCGACGTCCTCGAGGGCGACGTTTTCGGCCAGATTCCTGACCCTTACATGCTCCGCCACCGCCGTGATGCTGACGATGCCGGTCTTCCTGAAGGCGACCTGGACTGCTGAACGGACGTCATCGCGTAGTCGCGCCGAGTAATCATACCGCATCGAAACCTCCCAAGGGGACCGGTTTTCGTTGAGGTTGCACAATGCGGCAGAGGCTTCGTCTTGGCAAGTCACGAATTAAAAAATATCTAAACAAATCAGGTAGTTACAATAGTTATGCAAGTGTGCGCCTTACGCCGAATACCCATGAGACTCATCTTGAGCATGAGAAGCAGTTCACCCATCGCGAGGTCTTGACGCGCTAGGAGCGGCTTCCTAATTATGCGGTAAGTGAGTTGAATACTCATTCTACGTATTTGTGGTGCTGAGCGAGGGAAGCGCGATGACTGAACTGGAACGCCCGGAACGGTTGCAGATCATGCTGACGTCAGACGAACTGGCGGCGCTGGAAAACTGGCGCTTCGACAAGCGCATGCCGAGCCGTTCGGCCGCCGTGAGGGAATTGCTGCGGCGCGGTCTTGCCTCGGATGGCTTCCTGACGGCGGAGCAAGGGACGAAGTCGCAAGACTTCGGCATCCTGCCAACCGCCGGCGGCAACGGCATTTCCGACGGCGGCAAGGAGTAGGGCGGTTCACCGTGCCTGAGCCGCCCTGGTCCCGCAGGCCGGTCGGCGGTTGCCGCGACGCGGCGCCGGCTGGCGTACCGGGACGAGACTCTCGGTTCAGAGGATATTGGTCGTCACTTCGACGATTATCGCGGCACCTTCCAGGCTGCCATTGGTGACGTGCACGACGCGCGATACCCGCAGATCCTGCGTGGTTCCGTCGATCGACAGCGCAACACTTTCGCCGATCCGGGGAACCGCCTGGAAAACGGCGTCCGTGGCCTCCGGCCGGTTGTCGATCGATAAGCGGCAGTTGACGGTCATGAGATGTCTCCTGTGTCGGCCCGGTGGTCAACGCAGGGTCCGCGAAATGGTTTCAGGAGCCGGATGCAACTTAACGGCGCCCGGATTCGTAAAGCAGTAATTGCTCCATCGTTCATCGTAACGGAGCAACAGCTCGCTGGGGAGGGCGTTGGGGCTGCCCCGGCGAGCTTGATCCGATTTGCCCAGGGGCGTTGCGTCACCGAGGTATGGAGACGAGTTCCGGAGCCCGCAATTCCCCGGCTATCCTTGCCGCCTGGAAGATTGTCATCAAAACCAGGATGGGCTCACCCTCGGTCGGGTTGATGGTCAGGACGACGCGGCCGAGCTCGTCGCTCATGCCGCAAGACCAGTCCTTCACGGCTATCACCTTTCGGACGGCCATATGCCTTCTCCTGCACGGAAGGTTCTCCGCGGGCTACGCCGTCTGGAGTTGGTCGACAGAACCTTCGCCTGACATTGCAACCAGCCGAAATGCGGCAAATGCGGCCAATATTATGAAAACCGCCGTGACGTTCAGGGACATCGTCGATGCAAGGACGCCCCCGTCAAAGCAACTCAGTTCCATGGCGCTGCACCCCTTGAAGCCACTGACGGTCCGGATGATGATCCTGCTTGGGGCGAAATACAAGCGTTCGCTAATACGCTGATGCCGGCTGGCCAGCCCTGCGCGCAGCTTTTGAACAGCCGAACGCTTGGTTGCTGGTTCCCGCTCAAGGGCTCGAACCTCGATTCACGCCTTCAAAGGGCGCTGTCCTACCATTAGACGAAGCGGGAAAATGCACGTTGCGCCCCACCCCTAGCCGGTTCGCGCGCCGGGATCAACGCACGGGGGCGGCAAAGCCGATTGGAAGCGCGGTGTCAGTCCGGAAAGTTGGTGACAGGTTCCTCGCAGCGGTAGACCGGGCAGCTGCCGTCGCGGGTCGGGACACAGGCCGACATCGGCACCTCCGGCCAGTCGCATTCGTTGCCGAACTGCCTGACATAGCGGTCATAGGTGTTGGGTCCGGTGGTCAGCACCACGGCATGATGGCTTTGGAGCAGTTGCCGGAGTTGGTCGCAACTCATCGTGCGGGTGTCGGGCCTGGCTTCGGCAAGGCCGGTCGCGGCCAGCAGGATCGCTGCCGTCATCAAGGCAATTCGGTGCATCGGCATGGCTATTCCCTCGAATGGAAGTATCGGCCGAAACTCGCATCCCGGCGGGTGGTTCCGCAACCGCCGGCTGGCCGTCTGTGGCGGCGCAACCAAATGGTTCGTCGCGCATTGCTGGGGATGGATGGGAGGAAGCCCTACGAGACCCCGCAATGGCGGCCCGGAAACGGGGACCGCGAGGCCATGTGCTGTTCTTTCTGCGGCGGGCGCGACCACAGCTATGAGGACTGTCCGCAAAGGGATACTGACGCCGATCCAGTGCCGAATGCCCCTGACCCTCCCAAGCCAGACTGATCCGCGCCGGTATGCCGCCAGCAATATGTCAAATGCGACCCGCCGGCATTCGTACATCTGACTGATGTCGTGATTTTCAACGCCGTCCGGCTACATCCTGACCTTACCGGTGTCACCGATTTCCGGGCGGCTGTCGCTGACCGTTGCGGCCAGCATCTTCACATAGCTGACCACGGTGCCGGGGCTGTCCCAATACTGGGCGTCCTTCGGCGTCACCTTAAGCACGCGGATCGAAGGATCATCGGCACTGTCCCACCAGGCCTTGGCCGGGGTCGACCACAACTCCCTGATCTTGGCGCGGTCGTTCGAAACCGCCGCCAGACCGCTGACGGAAACATATTTCTGGCCGCCTGAATCGGCGAAGGCGAGACCGACATTGGGCTCGGCTTCGATCTCGTCATCCTTGTGACTGTCGACATCGGTGAGGAAGTAGACGGCGTTTTCGTCGCGCACCACATGCGCCGCCATCGGTCGCGAGCGGATGTCATCGCCTTCGCGAGTGGCGAGCATACAGAAGCCGATCCTGTCCATCAGTTTCCAGACCCGGTCGAGATCGCTGTTGCCGTCGCTCATTGTGTGCCTCCTTATTGAGCCGTCCATGGGGGTGTCGGGTGCAACTCGCGCAGGCGCGCAAGGTTCCGGACATGAACTGCCCGGACTGTTCCTGGGAGGAATGTTGGAGGCGATTGCAACCAAAACGCACCGCGGCGCATTGGTGGCCATGCGCGCGATCCGCGCATGAGGGAGAAGGGGTCGACAGTGACAGATTTGGCGGGCCGTGATGCCTTGATCGCCATCACCGCCGATGCGCGGCTGGCGGCGATTGTCGATTCGTCCTTCGACGCTATCGTCAGCAAGGATCTGAACAGCATCATCACCAGTTGGAACGCGGCGGCGCAACGCATGTTCGGCTACACCGCCGAAGAGGCCGTCGGCCGCTCCGTGCTCATGCTCATCCCCGATCATCTCAAGGATGAAGAGACCGACATCATCAGCCGGGTTCGCAGGGGCGAGCTGCTGGCCAGCTACGAGACGATCCGCCGGCGCAAGGATGGCGGCCTCATCGCCGTGTCGCTGACCATTTCGCCGATCAGGAACGCGTCCGGCGAGATCATCGGCGCCTCGAAGATCGCCCGCGACATCACCGCCAGCAAGGAGAGCGAGCGCCGGATCAGGCTTTTGCTCCGCGAGGTGAACCATCGCGTCAAGAACCAGTTCGCGGTGATCCTCTCGATGATCAGGGAGACCAGCAAACGCTCGACCGATCCGCGTGAATTCGAGGAGTTGATCCGCTCCCGCATCATGGCGCTGTCGCGGTCGCACGATCTGCTGGTGAACTCGGAATGGGCCGGCGCCAGCCTCTTCGACCTCGCCCAGGAGCAGCTCAAGCCGTTCGGCCACGAGGCGCGGGTATCGCTCTCCGGGCCGCTTTTGACCCTGCAGCCGAACGCCGTGCAGAATCTCGGCATGGCATTTCATGAGCTCGGCACCAACTCATCAAAATATGGCGCGCTGGCGAGCGAGGCCGGGCGGCTCGAGATCACCTGGCGGATCGTCGAAGGCGTTTCTGACAAGCGGGAAATTCATCTGGTTTGGGACGAGACGATGCCGGTGCGCGAGGGAGAGCGGCGGGACGAAAGCACGCGCAAGGGTTTCGGCACCGTCGTCCTGCAACGGGTCGCGCCGCAATCGCTGAACGGCTTGGCGGTGCTGGATCGCAGCCCGGGCCATCTCAAATGGTCCCTGACGGCGCCGCTGGCTTCGATCATCGTTCCGCAGCTCGGCGCCGACGTGCCCGAAACCGAAACGTCCTGAGGCCTTGAGGATTGGCTCCATCAACCTCCCTTTGGCAGATGCGTATTCAAAAGCGGCCGCATCCTTGCCGCACCTGGCCGTGGATTCAGGAACCGCGACCCGGTGGCCGCGTTGTGGCGTCAAGCTTTTGGAGGGGACATCATGGAACAGCTCGTCGAGGAATTCGGCCATTCCACCTACACCTCGTTTCCGGTCATCGCGGCGCGGCTGTTGCTGGCCACCCTCTATGGCGCGGTCATCGGTTTCGAACGCGAATGGCGCAATCGCCCGGCCGGACTTCGCACGCATATCCTCGTCTGCGTCGCCGCCGCCACCTTCGGCATCCTGACGGTCGAGATCGTGCACGCGCCGATGTTCGCGGGGGAATCGGTCAAGGTCGATCCGATCCGGGTGGTCGAGGCGGTGACCGCCGGCGTCGCTTTCCTCGCCGCCGGCTCGATCATGTTTTCGCGCGGCGAGGTGCATGGGCTGACGACCGGCGCCGGCATGTGGCTGGCGGGCGCGATCGGCGTCGCC
>NZ_RZQI01000366.1:0-5600 GCF_003998335.1 Mesorhizobium sp. M7A.F.Ca.CA.002.05.1.1
CGGTACTTCGATGCGCGTGACCTGCTCGGCTTCGTCGACGGCACGGCCAACCCGACCGGGCTGGACCTTCCGGCCTCGGCACTCGTCGGTGATGAGGACGCCGACTTCGCCGGCGGCAGCTATGTCGTCGTCCAGAAATACCTGCACGATCTCCAGGCCTGGGCGCGCATTCCGACGCCCGAGCAGGAAGCGATCATCGGCCGCACCAAGATCGACAACATCGAAATCGATGATGACGAGGCGCCGCGCAAATCACACAAGTCGCTGGCCACCATCGAGGATACCGATGGCAACGAGTACGACATATTGCGCGACAACATGCCGTTTGGCAGGCCGGGGCAAAAGGAGTTCGGCACCTACTTTATCGGCTACAGCAGGTATCTCTGGGTGATCGAGAGGATGCTGCAGCGAATGTACATCGGTGAGCCGCCGGGCGCTTACGACCGGCTGCTCGATTTCTCGACGCCGCACACCGGCACGACGTTCTTCGCGCCAACCCGCCCCATGCTGCAAACCCTTGTTGAGGACGCATAGAAGACGCCTGCGGCCGCACGGCAGGCCGGCGCCCCAACGATTTCACCCGGCGATTGTCAGAACCCTCAGCGTGCGTCGCGCTTTGCTTGCGCCACCTTGGCCGCCTTGCGCTGCCGGCCAAGCTCCATCGGTCGGACGAGGTCTTGCGCCCTCTGGTTTGCCACCGACCGCATCCCCTTGCGCGCGGTGCGCGAATTGAAAGCAGGGCCTTCCGGCGTCGCCCCTTGCTTCATGACAAATGCCTTGCGCGCGTTTTCGATCAGCGAAACGCTGGCCGCCAGCTGCCGGCGCCGCTCGGCCTCGCCATTCAGCCGCCGCATGGCCATGGCCAGCACCGCAAGCTTTGTCTGCGAACCGCCATCGGACTTTGAGGGCGCAGCGCCTTTCGGCGCTCCTTTGCCGCGTATCTCACGCTGGCGGCGGTGTGCTTGGGTTTGGGCCTTGTCGCGCCGCTCCCGCAACAGCTTGACCAGGCCGGCAAGATCGGCGTCGGAAAGCTCCTGCACCGCCGGATGGTGCGATTTCTCCACCAGTTCCTGTTCGTCCGCGCTCAGCGCACGCGCCGCTTCCTTGCGTGAAATCGCCATGGCATTCCTCCTCCGCTGGCACGCCTGTCTGTTTCAGGCCATTCGCATGAGTTTCTGCCCCAAAACCGCGTCGGTCAAGAATAGCCCTGCTGACGATGCCGGATGGTCGAATACCGAGCCGCTCAGCCTGTGCATCGGCTGCGCAGATAGGCGCAGACCAGCTCGATGAGTTCCGCTCGCAATTCCGGCGATTGCAGTTCGCCATGTCGCGCTGCGGCATGCACGACCCCTTCGACCGCACCCGACAGCACACGTCCGGCAATGTCGTCGCGCTTGGGATCGGGCTTGCCCGAGGCAGATGCGATCACGGCTTGGTAGCGGCGCAGATACTCCGCCTCGAACTGATCCTGTGTCGAGCGTGCGGCAAGCGGCACCTCGTCGAGCAGGACGCGATGCAGTTCCTGATCGACGCTGTGGGCGGCGACGACGCCATCGACAAGCTTCGCCGCCCGCTGTTCCACCGTGATCACTGCGTCACGCTCATCCGAACCGGATATGGCCGCGAGCACCGCGTCGAGATGGCGTTTTCGGATCTCCTCCGCCAAGGCCAGCTTGTTGGGAAAATACTGGTAGATCGAGCCGACGCTGACACCAGCCGCCGAAGCCGTCTCGTTGGTGGTGAAATGCGCCCACCCACGCCGAGCCAGAACGCGAGCCGCGGCTTCGACAATCGTATCCACGGTTGCGCGGGAACGCTGTTGCCGTGGCGCTTTGCGCACGCTTCCATGCTCTGAGGGAACGCGAGTAGCCATATCAGGGCCTTTTCACCAAAATGCGAGTGTCCGCTCACATTTATCGAGCCAAGCCTGCCACGCAAGTCAATGAGAGGTCGCTATGAGCAACAAGACACTGCTTTTATCCCTGTTCCGCTACAAATCCTGGGCCGACAATGAACTCCTCGCTCTTTTGGCAGAGATCGAAAACGAGACAACCGAGAAGCAGCTTGGCGCGATCCTTGAGACCGTCAATCACGCGCATGTCGTCGACCGGATCTTTGCGTCGAACCTCCAGCAGCAGAAGCACTCCTATCGAGACACGGGCACGAGCAGCACACCGACGCTCGCGGAGCTGTCCAAGGCGATCAAGGAAACCGACCGGTGGTACCTCCGCTACGTCGAACAGGTCGACCCCGAAGAACTGGCGGAGGCGATCCGTTTTGCCTTTACGGACGGCGCCCCCGGGCAGATGTCACGAGAGGAGATGCTGGCACATGTCATCACCCATGGCGGCTATCATCGCGGTGAGGTCGGACGCATAGTGACACAATTGTCGAAGCCATCGTCGCCCGACACCTTCACGGGTTATCTCCATCAGGCAGAGCCCGCCCGCCGAGCACCGGTGTAATCGGAAACCTTACATTGGAGATGCCGGTCCGGCTCCTTCATTGCTGTGGCGGGATAATCCCTACCCTGCTGGCAAGATCTTGCCCGGGTTCATGATATCAAGCGGATCCAGCGCCTGCTTGATCGTGCGCATGATGTCGACGCCGTGGCCGAGCTCGTGGCGCAGGAAACCGATCTTGCCCTGGCCGATGCCGTGCTCGCCGGTGCAGGTGCCGTCCATGGCGATCGCCCGCATGTTGAGCCGCGCGACGAACTTTTCCGACAACGCGATCTCCCTGGGATCGTTGACATCCATCAGCACCAGCACGTGAAAATTGCCGTCGCCGGCGTGGCCGACGATCGGCGCGATCAGACCCATCTCTTCTATGTCGGCTTCGGTTTCCATGACGCATTCGGCAAAGCGCGAGATCGGCACGCAGACATCGGTCGACAGCCCCTTGGCGCCCGGCCGCAGTGTCAGCGACGACCAGTAGGCGTCATGCCTGGCCTTCCACAGTTTGGTGCGCTCCTCGGCGACGCTGGTCCACAGGAACGGCCCGCCGCCATTCTCTTCCGCGATCATGCCAAAGGTCTCGGCCTGTTCGGCAACACCGGCATCGCTACCATGAAACTCGACGAACAGGCACGGGCTCTCGGGATAGTCGAGCTTGGAATAGTTCTTCATCGCCCGCATCTGCAGCGCGTTGACCAGTTCGATGCGCGCCACAGGAATGCCCATCTGGATCGTGGCGATGACCGCGTTGCAGGCCGCCTCGACGCTCGGAAACGGGCAGACGCCGCCCGAAATCGCCTGCGGGATGCCTTGCAGCTTCAAGGTCAGCGAGGTGATGATGCCGAGCGTGCCTTCCGAGCCGACCAGCAGCCGCGTCAGATCATAGCCGGCCGAGCTCTTTTTCGCCCGCTTGCCGGTCGTCACGGTTTCGCCGTCAGCCATGACGGCGGTCAGCGACAGCACGTTCTCGCGCATCGTGCCGTAGCGCACCGCATTGGTGCCGGAGGCCCGCGTCGCGGCCATGCCGCCCAGCGAGGCATTGGCGCCGGGGTCGATCGGAAAGAACAGTCCGGTGTCGCGCAGATGCCGGTTCAAATCCTCGCGGGTGACGCCGGGTTCGACCGTGCAGTCGAGATCCTGTGGATTGACCGCCAGGATACGGTTCATGCGCGATGTGTCGACCGATATGCCGCCGCCCGGTGCGTTGGTGTGGCCTTCCAGCGAGGAGCCGACGCCAAAGGCGATCACCGGCACGCGGTGCGCGGCACAGGCCCGCACGATGTCCTGCACCTCGGCGGTCGTCTCGGGAAAGGCGACGCCGTCCGGCGCCTGCGTCGGAATATAGGTGGTGGTGTGGGCATGCTGCGAGCGGATCGCCTGGCCGGTCTGGAATCGCTCGCCGAGCCGTTGCTTGAGGATGCCGAGCACCGCCGCGATGCCTTCCTCGTTACGTTCGACCGGGTTGAGGTCGCTCAGAGCCATGAATTCCTCCGCGAATGGACCAGCGTCCACGCTTGTTATGCGTCTATGGATGCGTAAAGCAATTCCAGGAAAAGTGTGAAGCGGTTTTCCGTCCGGAATGCGTCAGAACAAATAGAGTCTCCGGAGCCAAGCTCTGTCCAGCGCCAGAACAAGGAAGTTTCGATGCCCATCCCCACTCCCTTCGTCTCGAAACCCATGGACATCGAGAAGGACTGGATCGACTACAACGGCCATCTCAACATGGCCTATTACAACGTGCTGTTCGACCGCTGCTCGGACGACGCCTTCGAGGCAATGGGCATGGGACCGAACTATGCCAGGGATCGCCGCCTCACCATCTACACGGCCGAAGTCCATGTCTGCTACGTGCAGGAGCTGCACCTCGAGCACAAGGTCACGGTCTCCTTCCAGCTCATCGACCACGACGACAAGCGGCTGCGGGCCTACCAGGAAATCCGCCATGTCGACGGCTGGCTGGCCGCGACTTCCGAATCGCTGTCGCTGCATGTCGACATGTCCGGGCCGAAGGTCTCACCCTTCCCCGCCGATGTGCTGGCCAGGGTCGAAGCCATGCGCGCCGCCCATTCGGCACTGCCGATGCCGGTACGGGCCGGCCGTTCGATCGGCATCAAACGCAAATAGGGCGAAGCCGACACCTTCTCGTTCCCGGCGTCAAAGCCACACCGGCAATCTAAAATCGCAGAACCCTCCCATCGGCCGGCAGCAGTGCTTGAAGCGGCGCGGCGCCCTCGTTAACCTTACCAAGGTTTTAACGGGAACAAGCCATCTGAGCCGTTGCGCGACTCAGCGGGTCGGTCGAAAACGATCCGCATCGAGGTAGCGACACGGGCGGCGCGGCGCCGGTTCGAGGAAAGTGCATGAAAACCGACATCAAGGTCGAGGTGGACAGGCTGGCTGCCGATCCGCGCATCACCGACTATGATTTCTGGCGCTCGCTCAAGAACGTCAACAACGAGATCTTCCACATCGCCAACAACAACGAGCCGATCCCGTTCGACATGATCCGCTGGCGCGCCATCCTGAAGCAGGCGCGCATGAAGCGCGGCCACGCATAGGTTCCTCTCCTGTAGGTCAAGCCTGGCGCCTCAACGCTCCCAGCGCCGAGCGCGCCACCACCGGCGACGACTGGATGATCGCCGTATTGGTCATCGCATAAGGAATGATGCGGTCGATCACCCGCTCGAGTTCGGCCACCGAGCCGACATGCGCCAGCGCGATGAAACAATCCTCTCCGGTCACCCGGTCGCATTGCACGATCTCCGGCAGTTCGCGGATGATCTCGGCCACGAGGGCCAGTTGCCCCGGCACCGGCCGGATGCGCAGCCACGCCGACAGCGGCAGGCCGAGTGCCGCCGGGTTGATCCTGACCGAATAGGCCTCGATGACGCCGCTTTCCTGCAGCCGCTTGATGCGCTCGGCCACGCTCGGCGCCGACAGACCGACTGAGCGTGCCAGCTCCGCCGTGCTGGTGCGCGCGTCCTTCTCCAGCAGACGCAGGATCTTCATGTCAGAGACATCGAGGTCGGCACTTTCAGTTCGAAGGCGCTTCATGGGAAATTCCTTGCTTCTGAGAGAAATCTCGCCAGACGAGCCCATCATCACTCATATAAACCGGCAAATATGCCTGCGATACTGAGCCGA
>NZ_RZQI01000367.1:0-5570 GCF_003998335.1 Mesorhizobium sp. M7A.F.Ca.CA.002.05.1.1
GCAAACCGCCGCAACCGGCATCTGGAGCAACTGACATGATCGCGAAGCTTCTCCCCACCCTCATCTTCATCGCCGCAATCGGCTCAGGCGTCGTCGGTGGCGTCTTCTTTGCTTTCTCCAGCTTCGTCATGCCGGGTCTCGCCCGCATGCCCGCTGCCGGCGGTATCGCCGCGATGAATTCGATCAATGTCACCGCGGTGACGCCGCTGTTCATGACCGCCCTGTTCGGCACGGCGCTTGTCTGCGTCCTTGTCGCCATCGGCGCGGTGATGGGCTGGAGCCAGTCGGGTTCGCTCTGGCTGCTTGCCGGCAGCCTGCTGTATCTCATCGGCATCGTGGTGGTGACGATGATCTTCAACGTCCCGCTGAACGATGCGCTCGCCGCCGTCGATCCGGCCAGCAGCAATGGCGCAAGCCTGTGGTCGCGCTACCTCAATGAATGGGTGATGTGGAACCATGTCCGCACCATCAGCGGCATAGCCGCGCTGGCATCCTTCTGGTTCGCCACGCGTTGACGACGATGGATGGAGCGACCGATGAAGGATCAATACGCAAATATGGCCTTCGGCATGGCCATCGGAGTTGGTGTCGGTGCCGCGATCGGCACCGCTCTGGATGATCTGCCGATGGGCGTTGCCGTGGGTATTGCGATTGGCGCCGCCGTCGGTGCGTGGCGACGCAAGTGACGGCAGCGCTCGCGACCCCTATGCCTTTGTCTTCCGATCGGAATGGCCGAGGTCGCGGTCCGGATCAATGACATCGCGGACCAGTTGCTTCAGTTTGGCCGCGTCCGGAAAGCCGCCGTCGCGCTTGCGATCCCAGACAAGCACGTCATTGCAGGAAATGGTGAAGATGCCGCCGGTGCCGGGCACCAGCGTCACTTCGCCAAGGTCCGTGCCGAAGGTCGACAGCAGCTCCTGCGCCATCCAGCCGGCGCGCAGCAGCCACTGACACTGCGTGCAATAGGTGATGCGGATGACCGGCAACGGCTTTTCGCTCGTGGCGGGTATAGCTCCGCTCATTTCGGACTGAGCTTCGCTCATGCCGCGCTGAGCTTGGCCATGGTCTCGTCGTCGACTTCGAAGTTGGCGTAGACGCTCTGCACGTCGTCGTCATCCTCGAGCGTGGCGACCAGCTTCATCAGCGACTGTGCCCGCTCCTCATCGACCGGAACGTTGTTTTGCGGCCGCCAGATCGGCTTGACCGATTCAGCCTCGCCGAGCGCGCCTTCCAGCGCCTTCGACACTTCGCCCATGTTCTCAAAGCCGCAATAGATGGTGTGGCCTTCCTCGTCGGACTCGACATCATCGGCGCCGGCTTCGATCGCCGCATCCATGATCTTGTCGGCGCTGCCGGCCGATGCCGGATAGTAGATCTCGCCGGCACGGTCCCACATGAACGACACCGAGCCGGTTTCGCCCATCGCGCCGCCGGCCTTGGTGAAGGCAGCACGCACATTGGATGCCGAACGGTTGCGGTTGTCGGTCAGCGCCTCGACAATGACGGCGACGCCGCCCGGGCCATAGCCCTCATAGCGCACGGCTTCGTAGTTCTCGGCATCGCCCATCGAGGCCTTGTTGACGGCGCGCTGGATGTTGTCCTTCGGCATCGACACCGCCTTGGCGTTCTGAATCGCCAGCCGCAAGCGAGGGTTCATCGATGGATCGGGCGTCCCGCTTTTGGCGGCGACGGTGATTTCGCGCGCCAGCTTGGAAAACATTTTCGACCGCACCGCATCCTGGCGGCCCTTGCGGTGCATGATGTTCTTGAACTGTGAATGGCCAGCCATGGCACCCCTGTCGTCTTCTCGGCTAGAGCATCCCGAAGCGAAGTGATCTGACCTCGTCTTCCGCAATGCCCGAATTCAAAATTTCAGAGCGTCCCAGGTGCAACTCGTGGAAGCACGGCGTTCTCTGTCGGAATGGCCGGCTTATAGATAAATCGGCTCAATTCGTCCAGCCGCACCACGCACGGGACGCGCGACATGGGCTGCTGCAAGCGTTCACGCCTCGAGGTCCGACTTCAGCCGGTCGATGATGCTGAGGGCATGCCCGGCATACTGGCTGATCCACCGGTCGTGGATCTGCTTGATCGGCAGCGCGTTGAGATGGTTCCAGCGCTCGCGGCCGTCGCGCCGCGCAACGATCAGGTCGGCCTCCTCCAATACCTTGAGATGCAGCATCACGGTGCAGCGATCGATGTCGGGAAAGGCCTCGCACAGCATGCCGGTCGTCTTCGGCGCGTCCTTCAGCTGATCCAGCATTTCACGCCGGCGCGGATGCGCCAGCGCCTTGAAAACATTGTCGTCTTGCGATTGGGTTGACATGTTATGTTTTTATAACATATTGTCGGGCCGATCAAGGGAAGGAGTTGTGGATATGTCACTTGGATTCAGTGTTTCCGGACGCATCGGCAAGCCGGTCGCCGACGTCTTCGACGCGGTCGTCAATCCGAAGAAACTGAGCGGCTATTTCACCACGATCGGCGGCGCCAGCGCCCCGCTGGAAGCTGGCGCCGGCGTCGTCTGGTGGGGCAAGGTGCCGGTCGAGGTCGACGAAGTGGTCAAGGACAGCCGCATCGTGCTGCGCTGGGATGCCACCGACGCCGACGGCAAACCCGCCTACAAGACCCGCATCGAGATGAATTTCGAGCCGCTCGACGATGGCGGCACCTTCGTCACCATCGCCGAGAGCGGTTGGCAGGAAGGCGCGGTCGGCCTGAAGAAGTCCTACCTCAATTGCGAGGGCTGGTCGCAGATGCTGGCCTGCATGAAGGCCTATGTCGAATACGGCATCAATTTGCGCGACGGCTACTATCGCAGCGAGATGAGGGGCGAACCCGCCAACGAGACCAATATCTGAGCGACTATGGGGAGGATGGAGATCCGCAATGAAGAAAGTAACGCCATTCCTGATGTTCGAGGGCAAGGCCGAAGAGGCAATGACCCTCTATTGCGAGACCATTCCCGGCAGCAGCGTGCTTGACGTCACGAATTACGGCCCCGGCGAAGACGGCCCGCAAGGAACGGTCAAGCTGGCGCGGGTGTCGATCGCTGGGCTGGAAGTCATGGTCTTCAACAGCCCCGTGCACCACGCCTTCACGTTCACGCCATCGGTCTCGCTCTATGTGGACTGTTCCTCAGAAGAAGAGCTGAACCGGATTGTCGAGACACTGGGCGAGGACGGCGCGTTCCTGATGCCACCGGACAATTACGGCTTCAGCCGCCGTTTCGCATGGCTCAACGACAGGTTCGGGGTCTCCTGGCAGATAAATCTCGCATGACCAGCCTGAGCAAAGGCGACAACAGCCGAACACGACAACGGAGCCAGCTATGACCACGAAAATCACCGGCGGCATCAACATCGCCATGAAGGTACCGCCGCACCAATATGAGGCGACGATCGCCTTCTACCGCGACGTCGTCGGCCTGAAGCCGTTCACAGACAAAGCACCGGCCATCGGCTTCGAGCTTGGCCCCAACCGCCTGTGGATCGATGAGGCGCCGATGATGAGCCAGGCCGAGGTGTGGCTGGAGCTGTTCACCAAGGATTTCCCCATGGCTGCGGATCATTTCGCCAAGGCCGGTGTTGTGCGTTGCGACGCCATTGAGCCCTTGGGCGAGGGCTTCCGCGGCGGCTGGATCACCAACCCTGCCAACATTATTCACATGCTGCGCGAACCGGACGCCTGGTGAGCGCCGAATCCCGAAAGGAGCATCCGATGGACATCCGCGAAAAACCATTCGCCGAAGCCGGCATGCTGATCCGGCGGCCTGTCGCCGATGTATTCGAGGCCATCGTCGATCCGGCCATAACCACGAAATTCTGGTTCACCCATGGCAGCGGCCGGCTGGACAGCGGCAAGCAGGTCCTCTGGGAGTGGCGCATGTACGGCGTCTCGACGACGGTCGACGTCAGCGAGATCGTCGCGAATGAAAAGATCGTCATGCAATGGAGCGATCCGCCAACCACCGTGGTCTGGACATTCACCGAAATGCCTGGCGAGACGACCTTTCTCGAGGTTCGCAATTTTGGCTTCGCCGGGGATGGCGACGAGCAGGTGAAAGAGGCCGTCGGCTCAACCGGCGGCTTCACGCTGGTGCTGGCCGGCGCCAAGGCGTGGCTGGAACAGGGCCTGACGCTCGGCCTGATCGGCGACCGTCACCCGAAGGGCGTGCCAGGACATTAGGTATTCTGGGTCTGCCTCAATGCCCGCCGCCCGACTTCTTACGTCGCCGCGCCAGCATGTTGAGCCCCTCGACCAATGCCGAAAAGCCCATCGCCGCATAGATGTAGCCCTTGGGCACATGGTAGCCCATGCCGTCTGCGATCAGCGTCATGCCGATCATCAGAAGGAAGCCCAGCGCCAGCATGACGATGCTCGGGTTCTTGGCGATGAAGTTGGCCAGCGGCCCGGCCGCCAGCATCATCACGGTGACCGCGACGATCACGGCGATGTACATGATGGCGATCTCGTCGGTCATGCCGACGGCGGTGATGATCGAATCGATCGAGAAGACCAGGTCGAGCAGCAGGATCTGGAAGATCGCGCCGGCAAGGCTGATCTGCAGCGTCTCGCCCATCATCGTATCCTTGTGGTCGTCGGGATCGACGGTGTGATGGATCTCCTTGGTCGCCTTCCAGACCAGGAACAGGCCGCCGGCGATCAGGATCAGGTCGCGCCAGGAAAAACCGTGACCGAAGGCCGTGAACACCGGCGTGGTAAGCTGGACGATGATCGAAATGGTGGCCAGCAGCACCAGCCGCATGATCAGGGCCGCCGAGATGCCGAGCCGGCGGGCACGGGCCCGTTGTGCTTCCGGCAGCTTGTTGGTCAGGATCGAGATGAAGATCAGATTGTCGATGCCGAGCACGACCTCGAGCACAATCAGCGTCAGCAGCGCGACCCAAGCCGTCGGGTCGGAAACAAATTGAAAATGCGGCGCCAGGAATTCGATGAGCTGCATGGAGGTCGTCCCCTCTTTCAACGATCTAGAGCAGTGTCGCCGGCAGTTAGGTATTAAGCGTGCCTATATCAATGTCACGACCAGAAGGACGGTGCGGTTTCCTCCAGCCGTGGCCCGCGACGAAACGGCGCAATCCGCTCGGTCAGCCCTGTGCGGTCTGAAATATCGACGCCGACGCCGCACAAAGTCGCCGGTCCGGTCGCCGCCTCGAAGCGGCCTTTCGGCACCTTCGACAGGAACCGGTTGAGCGGCTCCTCCTTGTCCATGCCGAGCGAGGAATCATAGTCGCCGCACATGCCGGCGTCGGACATATAGCCGGTACCGCCGTTGAGGATCTGGTGATCGCCCGTCGGCTGGTGGGTGTGGGTGCCGATGACGAGGCTGGCGCGGCCGTCGACGAAATGCGCGAAGCACATCTTTTCCGAGGTCGCCTCGGCGTGGAAGTCGATAATCACGGCATCCGCCTGCTCGCCGAGCGGACAGGCGGCAAGCTCGCGTTCGCCGGCCTGGAACGGATCGTCGAGCTCGGGATGCATGAACACCCGGCCCATGATGTTGGCGACCAGCACGCGCGCGCCGCTCCTGGCGATATAGACACCGGAGC
>NZ_RZQI01000368.1:0-5569 GCF_003998335.1 Mesorhizobium sp. M7A.F.Ca.CA.002.05.1.1
AGGTGCCGCGCATCCGAACCCGGCTGTCGCCGACCCTGGAACTCGAGATTGCCGTTCCCGAGGGCAACTGGCTGGCTGCGCCAAGTATCGAGAGCGACCGCGCGGTATCGGCCTATCTCGGCTTCGAGGCCTCGATCCGGCCGTTTCGTCGCGAGAATGCCGCGCCTGACTATTCCGGCCCGCTGACGGCGGAGCGTTATCGCAAGGCGCCGATCCATCTGTTGACCACGGCTTCGCTGGCGCGCCTGAAGGCATTGCATCCGGAAGGCACCCCCGATCCGCGCCGTTTTCGTCCCAACATCGTCGTCGACATGGCGGCACTCGAAGGGTCGTTTCCGGAGACGGAATGGATCGGCCGCAAGCTTGCCATCGGCGACCTGTTGCTGACCATCTCCGAACCCTGCCGCCGCTGCGGTTTCACCATCATCGCCCAGGATGGCTTCGACCATGATCCGGCGATCCTGCGCAATCTGGTTCGCCATAACGCCCACAATCTCGGCGTCTATTGCACGGTCGACCGGCCGGCGCGCGTCGAAACCGGCGACGCGATGCGCTTCCTGTAAGCTATCGATACAGATCCGCCCGCGTCGGCGGCAGGCCGCTTGGACCACGCGCGCGCTTGGTCACGACGGTCTGGAAAATCTGCGCCGAGGCGCGTTCGAAGGTGATCGAACAGCCCGTCAGGTAAAGCAACCATAGCCGTGCCTTGGCTTCGCCCACCTCGGCGATTGCCTCGTCGAACCTTTCGTGCAGCCGCTCCGCCCACAGTCTGCAGGTGCGGGCATAGTGCTCGCGCAGGTTCTCGACATCGTAGACGAGAAAACCATGCGCCTCGAGATTGCCTGTTGTCATTCCGATCGTGTCGAGTTCGCCGCCGGGGAAGATGTATTTGAGCAGCGCCTTGTACTCCGGCCCCTTGCGCAGGGTCTTCTTCATGTCGCCCTTGCTGCGCCGGGTGATGGCGTGGTGCAGATAGATGCCGCCCGGCTTCAGCAGGCGATGAATGGTCTTGAAATAGGTGGCGTGGTTGGCGAGCCCAAGATGTTCGAACATGCCGATCGACGAGATCTTGTCGAACGAGCCGGTGAGTTCGGCATAGGATTTGATCTCGATGGTGATGCGGTCCTCCAGCCCTTCGGCGCGGATGCGTTCGCGGGCAAGATCGGTCTGCGCCTGCGACAGCGAGACACCGTGGCCGATAACACCATAGTTCTTCGCGGCATGGATGAGCATCGCTCCCCAGCCACAGCCGATGTCGAGCAGTCGTTCGCCAGGCTTCAGCCGGAGCTTGCGACAGATATGGTCGAGCTTGTCGATCTGCGCCTGGTCGATGCTGTTGGCGAAATCCTTGAAGTAGCCGCAGCTGTAGACCATGCGCTCGTCGAGGAAGAGCCGGTAGAAGGCGTTCGAAATGTCGTAGTGATGCTGGATCGCCTCCTGGCTCGAACCGCTGACATAGGGATTGCGCCCCGACAGATCGGTCCGCGCCGTCATCTGCTTGCGCGCCAAAAGCACGGAAGGCAGGTCGCCCAGGATCGCCATTTTCGGCAGCGATTTGAGCTTGGTTCTGAGCTTGCCTTGCGACGGCAGGGCATAAAAGTCGAAAATCGTCCCGTCTTCGATGTTGATCGTCTTGGAAATCCACATCTCGATCAGCGTCGACAGGGACGGCCGCTTCACGATCTGCCAGACGATGTCCTGGTCGTTGATGGTGAGCACCGGACCCGTGGCGGGGCCGATCCGCTCCCCGGTCCATAGCCTGACGGCAAACCCCGGTTTCAATGTTTCGATCACCGTTCGAACGATGCGAGCGGCCTTTTCGGCTGCCTCCATGCGACTCCTCCGAATGCTGGCCCCAGGCAGAAGTTTGCCCGGCCGGCCTGGCAATCGCAAGCGGCTCGCACCAAGCCCCCCGTTGGCTAATTTCAGACCTGCACCTTGTCTTTTGCTGCAATGCACCCCATCATCAGTATGTGTTCAACAAATCGAAAGGAGGTGATCCGATGTCGAGTGATTTCGTTTTCCAGAACGTGGCCTCAGCGGATTGCACTTTCGGGAAGCAGTCTTCCCGTTAAGGCGCGAAATGCGCGGCGGGTGACCCGATAGGTCGCCGCCAAGGCCGCGCCACGGACGGAAACACGGAAGGCCGCCGGCTTCGAAAGAAGCGGCGGCCTTTTCCGTTTGCGGACTACTGGGTCAATGCGACCTTTTCGGTGTTGCGAATGATCTCCTGAAAGGCGTCGTCCAATTCGGCTCCGGTGGACACGTCGAAGAAATGCCTCTTGGCGGCGGAGGTATCCTTCGACGAACAGTCCTTCAGCACCGCCTTTGCCTGATCCCGCTCGGTTGCCGACATGTCCTTGTCGTCCAGATCGAAGCCAATGGTGAAAATCTCGATGCCATCATTTTTCATATTTTCGCACAGCGTTTCGGCGTTGCCGCGCGCAAGGTTGCCCTGGCTATTGTACCTGTCCCCAGCCCCGGCGAAGGCGGTATTGAACTGGCCATCGGTCATCAGGATCGCGACCTTGGCGATCTTCTTCGGATCGGCATCCGAGGCGCCTTTGCCGAGACCGGCGTTCCTGATTGCAGTGCGCCATTGCGGCGACAGCATATAATAGGTCCACTGAATGGCGATCGCGCCGGCCGTGTAGCCATCGGCCTGGAAGTCCTCGATCGATTCAAGCAATGCATCGGAGTCGGCGGTCAGCGGGATCACCTCCGCACCAGGGCACCTGTTCATACCTCCGCCGAGATGATCGTCCCGGTTGACCAGGGCATAGTATTTCTTGCCGTTCCTGTCGGTGCGAACAGTGCCTGGGCCGTCGGCGCTCATATCTGCGTTGCCGTTCTTGTCCTTGCGCTCGGTGGCGCAATTGTCGGGGCGTGGCATCGCCGCGCCGACAATGGAGATGTAGTCGCTGAAGGACGGCAGCAGATTTTTGCCTGTCTTGGCGACGAGAAGCGGACTGCCGGCGACGGGTGGGAGCTCAGAGCTGCCTTGCTTCTCGGCATAGATGTTTTCCGCCAGCTTGCCGGCGTTGACGCCAGATGCATAAGGCACAATCGCTACGCGGATGCGGGGGTTCTGCGGATCCTGCTTCTGCAGCATCGTCAGAACAGCATTTTTTGCAGCAGCTTTCAGATCGCCGATCTTGTCGACCTTGCCGCGCTTGGCCATCGATCCCGTTATGTCCAGCATCATCGCCACTTCGACGGTCTTGTCCGAATAGAGCGCCGTTGTGGAAGCGGTGACGCGTTTCATGTCGCCCGTGCCGAAAATCGGAAAGTACAGCGCGACATCGATATGGGCGTCGGCCTGAACCGTCTTGGCAGTCCTGTCGACGATCAACCTGTCGAGCACGATCTGGTCGGCCTGCAGAATGCCTGCTTGGCTGTTGGCGTCGAGAAAGGCCTGCACCGATGTGTCGGCATCGGCTTCGTTGGTGGCGCCGGTCGTCAGGTCGCGTGCCGTCGACGTGACCGCGGCGTCGACCACGCTCTGGAGGCTCGATCTGGCATTGTAGAGCTGCGATACGTTGACCGAGAAGCCCGCTGCCAGCGCCAAGACCGAGGCGCTAAGGCCGAACAGGACCGCGAAATTTCCACCGCGATCCCTGGCGAAGCCGCCGACCGCGTGAACAAGACCCCCGTAATTCCGCATCCTACAGCCTCCACTCGCCTCGGCCTCGTCGCCGCGGAAAGGGCAATGCAGGATTCCCGCCGGATGATGCCTTGGCCTGGCAGAGAGCTCGCCTCCCAACAGCAAGTCATTGTTTTTGTTGAATTTTGGAACCCGCAAAGGTGAACGGTTGGTAAACGGGAACGCACCGTGGCGCTCGCGTTTACCGGCCGCTTACCATGATCTGGCCCAAGGCATCGCGACGCCATCGACGGCGTCCTGTTGCGGCACAAGCTCACTGTGCCGAAGCGGACCATGTGTCCCGAAAGTTGCGCCTAGAAAGAACCTCCCTGCCACCCTGTCGCATCGGTAGGCGTCGCGATTACGCCAGCATCTGTGCGCTGACGGTCCTGTCGATGCCGTGGTAGGGCGGGTTGAACAGATTGCCTTCCTGTTCATAGGTCCACACCTTGAACAGGCTGAGCCGGTGGGGGCCGAAACTGTGCAGCAGCGGCACGTCGGTGGCGTCGCGGCCGCGGGCGATGACGATACGGCCGATTCTGGGCGTGTTGTGGCGAGGATCGAACGTGTACCATTTGCCATCGAGGAACACTTCCAGCCACGCCGAGAAGTCCATCGGCGCCGGATCGGCTGGCACGCCGATATCGCCGAGATAGCCGTTCACATAGCGTGCCGGAATATTCATGCAGCGGCAAAGCGTGATCGCCAGATGGGCGAAGTCGCGGCAAACCCCGACGCGCTCCTCATGCGCCTGAGCCGCGGTGCGGGTCGAGCGCGCATAGCCATAGCCGAACGACAGCCGGTTGTGGACATAGTCGACGATCGCCTGCACGCGCGCCCAGCCGGACGGGATGTCACCGAAGAGCTGCCAGGCCAGGCTGCTCAGATGATCCGTCTCGCAATAGCGGCTGCCCAGGAGATACCCGAGAACTTCGTCCGGCAGGTCCGCCACCGGCACTTCCCTGGCCAGCGTGTTTACCTCGTCCGTCTCGCCGCTGTCCTCGACGACCGCGTCGTACAGGATGCGAAAACCACCGGCGGGCGCTGTGAAGCGCCGGCAGGCATTGCCATGCAGATCGTGGTACAGCCTTGTCGGCACCGCGGGCGAGGTCAGCACCCGCGTCTGCCGCTTGATGTCGCCCTGCCTGTCCCGATGGATCTCGAGCACTGAAATCACCGGCGTGGCGGCTACGCATTCGATGGCGATTTCGTAGCCGAGCCGGATCAGCACCGTTGGTCCCCCTTCGATCGTTGTTGTGAGAAGCAGTCCTTCCCAAACGCCCGGAGGATATCGTGGTTCCCTGGGCCGATCGAAAAGCACGCCCCCGTGTCTTCCCCTGCCGCAGTCGAGACGTTAGGTTCGGCCACCCGACCAAGCGCCTCCCCGGACTCAAGGAAAATCATGTATTCAGGCAGAAAATTCGCGGCCTTCCTCTTCGACATGGACGGCACGCTCATCAATTCCATCGCCTCGGCGGAACGGGTGTGGAGCAATTGGGCTCTCCGCCAGGGGCTCGACGTCGCCGCCTTCCTGCCGACGATCCATGGCGTGCGCGCGATCGAGACCATCACCGGCCTGGCACTGCCGGGCGTCGACCCGGCATACGAGGCTGATCTGCTGCTGAAGGCCGAGGCGGCCGATCTCGATGGCATTATCCAGATATCAGGCGCCGTGGCATTTCTCGATTCGCTGCCGCCCGAACGCTGGGCAATCGTCACCTCCGCCCCACGTGAGCTGGCGCTGTTGCGCATGAAGGCCGCCGGCATCCCCGTCCCGGCCATCATCGTCGCGGCGGAAGATGTCTCCCGCGGCAAGCCGGCGCCCGATTGCTTCCGGCTTGGCGCGGAACGGCTCGGCTTCGACGCGCGCGATTGCCTCGTCTTCGAGGATGCTCCAGCTGGCATCGCGGCAGCCGAAGCGGCGGG
>NZ_RZQI01000369.1:0-5559 GCF_003998335.1 Mesorhizobium sp. M7A.F.Ca.CA.002.05.1.1
GATTGCCGCGGTCGCCGGCTCCTTGCCGGCGGCGATCGCCGCCAATGCCGAGGGCAAGGGCCTGATCTGCCCGTTCGCATGCGGGCCGGAAGCGGCCTGGGCTGGTCGGGAATTCGACATTCTGGCGCCGCGCAGTCTGATCGCCATCGCCAATCATTTTCGCGGCACGCAGGTGCTGTCGCGCCCCGAGCCCGGCATTCATGCCGCCGCTCTGGATTTGCCTGACCTCGCCGACATCAAGGGCCAGGAGACCGCCAAGCGGGCGCTGGAAGTGGCCGCCGCCGGTGGGCATAATCTGCTCATGATCGGACCCCCGGGATCCGGCAAATCGATGCTGGCGCAGCGGCTGCCGTCGATCCTGCCGCCGCTGGCGCCGAAGGAATTGCTCGAAGTCTCGATGATCGCCTCGGTGGCAGGAGAGCTCGGCGAAGGTAAGCTGACCGACCGGCGGCCGTTCCGGGCGCCGCACCACTCGGCCTCGATGGCGGCGATGGTCGGCGGCGGTATCCGCGCGCGGCCGGGCGAGGTGTCGCTGGCCCATCACGGCGTGCTGTTCCTCGATGAGTTTCCCGAGTTCACGCCGCAGACGCTTGATGCGTTGCGCCAGCCGTTGGAGACCGGCGACTGCATGATAGCGCGAGCCAATCATCGCGTCACCTATCCGGCGCGTATCCAGCTGGTGGCGGCGATGAACCCGTGCCGCTGCGGCATGGCCGGCGAGCCGGGCTATCGCTGCCTGCGCGGCGAGCGTTGCCGTACCGACTATCAGGCGCGCATTTCGGGTCCGCTGCTCGACCGCATCGATCTCAGGATCGAAGTGCCGGCGGTCTCGGCCAGCGACCTGATCCGGCCCGACCGGGCGGAGAAAAGTGCCGATGTGGCGCTGCGTGTGGCACGCGCCCGCACCATCCAACGCGAACGTTTCGAGCGGCTCGGCGCCACCCGCGCCACCACCAACGCGCATTGCGCGCCCTCGGTCATCGACGAGATCGCCATGCCGGACGCCGCCGGCCTGTCGCTGCTCAAGGACGCCAGCGAAAAGCTCGCCTTTTCGGCGCGGGCCTATCATCGCGTGCTGAAGGTGGCGCGGACGCTCGCCGATCTCGACGCCAGCGAAACCGTCGGCCGAATCCATCTGGCCGAAGCGATCTCCTACCGCATGAGCTCGGAGCGGATGGCGCAGGCGGCGTAGGTCCGCCGACAAGCCGACCTCGCCACATTGCCTTCCGCGATCACGCCATAACCCGGCCTCCGCGAATCGATCATCTCCACGGTGCGGCGGACCTGATTGTCCGCTTGGCCGGCGTCCTCACCACCCAACGGCCCCCACCGACCGGACGCCGGCCATTTTCTTCCTCTTCCAGAAAGCGTGGATGTCATCGGCGTCGGACCAAGGTCCTGGCCTCCGCATTGACATTCCTTATTTAGACAATGCGAATATGGTGTGGCCGGGGAGCCCGCTATGTTCATTGACTACTACGAAGTTTTGGAAGTTAGCCCGAACGCCAATTCGGAAACGCTGGAGCGCATATTTCGCTATTTTGCGATGCGCTATCATCCAGACAATCGCGAAACCGGCGATGAAGCCCGTTTCAGTGAAATCGTGGAAGCCCACAATACGCTCAAGGATCCGGTCAAACGCGCACAATACGACATCGCGTACAGGGACCATGCCGGCCTTCGCCGTGAATTGACCGAGGAAGCCAGCAACACCAAAGGCATCGAGCGTGACGTCGTGATCCAGGCCAGGCTGCTGTCGCTGCTTTACGCGAAGCGCCGGCACGACGTCAGCAATCCCGGGATCGGAGATGTGGAGCTCGAACGCTTATCAGGCTGTCCGCGAGAGCATCTCGAATTTCATCTCTGGTATCTGAAAGCGAAGGCCTGGATAGCAAGAGTGGAAAACGGGACGATCGCGATTACGGTGGAAGGCGTCGATCGGGTCAACTCCGAACACCGTCGCGATCCCACCATCCGGCTCCTGGACCATACAGCTCCCTGACGCCTCACCCCGGAGAAAGCAGGCCGAAAACCCGCCGCCCATACACGACACTGGCCTATTCAGCTCTGCTGCGCCTTCAGTTCCAGCCGCCGCGCGTGCAGCACCGGCTCGGTGTAGCCATTGGGCTGGACGCGGCCCTTGAAGACCAGGTCACAAGCGGCCTGGAAGGCGATCGACTTGGCGAAATCGGCCGCCATCGGCTGGTAAAGCGGGTCGCCCTCGTTCTGGCGGTCGACGATGTCAGCCATGCGCTTCATCGTCGCCATCACCTGGTCCTCGCTGCACACACCGTGGTGCAGCCAGTTGGCGATGTGCTGTGAGGAAATACGCAATGTGGCGCGGTCTTCCATCAGGCCGACATCGTTGATGTCAGGCACTTTCGAGCAGCCGACGCCCTGGTCGATCCAGCGGACGACATAGCCAAGAATGCCCTGCGCGTTGTTGTCGAGTTCCTTCTGGACGTCTTCGGGCGACCAGTTCGGCCGCACGGCCACGGGCACCGACAGGATGTCGTCGAGCTTCGCCTTGGGCTGGTTCTTCAGCGCCGCCTGCACGGCGTGGACGTCGACCTTGTGATAGTGCGTGGCATGCAGCGTCGCCGCCGTTGGCGACGGCACCCAGGCAGTGTTTGCGCCGGCCTTGGGGTGGGCAATCTTCTGTTCCAGCATCGCCGCCATCAAATCCGGCATCGCCCACATGCCCTTACCGATCTGGGCGTGGCCGGCCAAGCCGCATTCCAGCCCGATGTCGACATTCCACGCCTCGTAGGCGGAAATCCAGGCGGCCTGCTTCATGTCGCCCTTGCGGATCATCGGGCCGGCTTCCATCGAGGTGTGGATCTCGTCGCCGGTGCGGTCGAGGAAGCCGGTGTTGATGAACACGACGCGCGCTTTTGCGGCGCGGATCGCCTCCTTGAGGTTGACGGTGGTGCGCCGCTCCTCATCCATAATGCCCATCTTGATGGTATTCCTGGCCATACCGAGCAGCGCTTCGACGCGGTCGAAGATCTCGACGGCGAAAGCGACTTCGTCGGGCCCATGCATCTTGGGTTTCACGACATACATCGAGCCCGCGCGGGAATTGGCGCGGCGGCCGTTCGGCCCTACATCGTGCAGCGCGATCAGCGCCGTCATCGCCGCATCCATGATGCCTTCCGGAACCTCGTTGCCGTCGCGATCCAGTATCGCCGGGTTGGTCATGAGGTGGCCGACATTCCTGACCAGCATCAGCGAGCGGCCGGGCACGGTCAGCGTGCCGCCGGCGGGCGCGGTGTAGGAGCGGTCAGGATTGAGCTTGCGGACAAAGCTCTTGCCGCCCTTGGTGATCTCTTCCGCCAAATCGCCCTTCATCAGGCCGAGCCAGTTGCGGTAGATGACGACCTTGTCTGGCGCATCCACCGCCGCGACCGAATCCTCGCAGTCCTGGATGGTGGTCAGCGCCGATTCCAGGATGACATCGGCGATGCCAGCCGGATCGGTGCGGCCGATCTGGTTGTTGCGGTCGATCGCGATCTCGATGTGCAGGCCGTTGCGCACCAGCAGCACCGCATCGGGATTGGCCGCGTCGCCACGGTAGCCGACGAATTGCCTGGGGTCGGCCAGCGTCGTCGAGCCGGCGCCGGCGCTCAGCCGCAAGGCACCTTGCGCCAGCGACAGACCATTGACGCCGGCCCATTTGCCTAGGGTGAGCGGGGCAGCCTCGTCGAGAAAGGTCTTCGTCCAGGCAACGACCTTGGCGCCACGCGCCGGATTGAAGCCCTTGCCCTTTTCGGCGCCATCCGTTTCGGGGATGGCATCGGTGCCGTAGAGCGCGTCGTAGAGCGAACCCCAGCGCGCATTGGCGGCGTTGAGCGCATAGCGCGCATTCATCACCGGCACGACCAGCTGCGGTCCGGCAACATCAGCAATTTCGGGGTCGACATTGTCGGTCGATACGCTGAAGGCCGGGCCTTCGGGAACGAGATAGCCGATTTCTTTCAGGAAGCCCTTGTAGGCCTCCATGTCGACCGGCGCGCCATGCTCGCGATACCAGCCGTCTATCTGTTCCTGGATGGCGTCGCGCTTTGCCAGCAGCGCCCGGTTCTTCGGCGCCAAATCATGGATGATGGCCGAAAAACCGTTCCAGAAGGCGTCCGCTTCGACGCCCGTGCCCGGCAGCGCTTCCCTGGCCACGAACTCATGCAGCTCGCGGGCAATCCGCAATCCGGCGATCTCGATGCGGTCGGTCATCAGGCTACTCCAGATGAAAGGCTTTGCGGGCCTTTGGCATGTCAGGTTTGCCGGGTCAATTCAGCTTAGGGTGAAGGTGGCGTATTTCGCCGCCCCGCTCAAACCGCAATCCTTGGCCTTCCCGAGGCCACCGCCACCACATGCGCCTCGATGAACATGCGCTGGGCTTCGACGGTCGAGACGCGGAATTCGGTGGCGACGTCGATCTCGGCGCTGTCGGTGCCGGCCTCCATAGCGCGCTCCGCGACGATGGCGCGGACATCGGCCTCGGCCGCCGCGATCGCTGTCGCCTCGTCGAGGAAATCGCGCACGGTCTCGCCCGAGGCGAGACGAAACAGCCCTTCCATGGGCTGGCTGACCCGCGCCTCGGCCGAAACCCTGACCTGGCCGACGACGGCGCCGAGCGCGTTGGCGACATCGGTATCCCTGGGCACCACGCAGTCATTGCCGATCAGCGGCGGCAGCCCGGCATAGTGCAGCGGCGCCGAGGCGCCGAGGCCGATGACCGGGCGGTCGAGCGCAACGCTCAGGCGGGCAATCCCGGGATGGGCGTCGACCGCGCGCTGCACCAAGGCATGCGCCACCGTCGACGCGCCATCGAGCCCATCCTCGGCAAAGGCGGTCTCGAGGATATACTCGGCCGACCAGCGCGTCAGCGTCACCAGCACCCGTTCCGAAATCGCTTCCGGCGAAGCTGCGATGTTCTGGCCACGGCCGTCACGCTTGCGGGCGAACAGTTCGGCGCCGAGGCGCGCGGCGATGGGATCCCAGTTCGCCTGCTTGCCGAGCACGTGGGCAGCGTCCGACGGGGTGAAGCCGGCGACATGCACCAGCCCGCGCGACACCAGCCGGTTCAGCGTCGCGTTCTGCGCGTTCGAGGTCAAAAGCCTGTCGACGGCGAGCGGCACGGCACCAATCAGCTCGTAGAGCTTGGCTTCGGCGCCGGTCAGGCCTGCGGCGAGCCGGTCCGGCACGCCGGTGCGCACCGCGAAGCGGCCGTCCATGCGGCCGGGATTGGGCGCCCGCAGCTGGCGTTCGAGTTCGGAGGTGACAGCTGTACCGTGCGCCATGCCGGCCAGCGCCAGCGGCACCAGGCGGCGCGGCCCGAGCAGGATCTTCGGGTTGAGCACGCCGTCCTCCAGCGTCACTTCGGAATCGCCGCCGAGGCCGAAGGTGCGCATGGCGACAGCCTCGACCATGGTGCGGAAGCCGCCGACGGTGGCGCCTTCCGGGTCGAGCCTGGGACGGCCGCCGTCGAGCACGGCGACGTCGGTTGTGGTGCCGCCGATGTCGGAGACCACAGCATTGTCGAGCCCGGTCATGTGGCGG
>NZ_RZQI01000370.1:0-5548 GCF_003998335.1 Mesorhizobium sp. M7A.F.Ca.CA.002.05.1.1
CCCCATCTCTACCGTCAACGAGAAAAGCGCTGAAGCCGAAACTGCCAATCTCCCCACTTGAGGGGGAGATGTCCGGCAGGACAGAGGGGGGCGCTGTCCCGCCGGCATCAAAAGGTCTGCCCTATGGCGACACCCTGCACGCTACAACCGCCTCATCCGCCCTATCCGCCGACCACCGACAGCTTTTTTCTAACAAGCCCGCCTTCGTTGGAAGGATTTAACTCTACAAACCTAATAGAATTAGCGGACTATCATGGGGCATTCCGATTTTTCTCTTTTCAGGAGCCCTCCATGTCCACCATTTCGCGACGCATTGTTCTCCTCTCGTCGGCGGCACTTGCCGGCGCGGCCTTCCTCGGCCCGGCCCATGCCGACGACCTCAAAATCACCATCGGCTATCAAACGGTGGTCGAGCCTTCGAAAGTGCCGCAGGCCGACGGCGCCTATGAAAAGGAGACGAAGGCAGTAATCGACTGGCGCAAATTCGATTCCGGCGCCGATGTCATCGCCGCGGTCGCTTCCGGCTCGGTCGATATCGGCTATGTCGGCTCGAGCCCGCTGGCGGCGGCGGCTAGCCGCGAATTGCCGATCCAGACCATCTTTATAGTCGGCCTGATCGGCGAATCCGAGGCGCTGGTGGCGCGCAACGGCGCCGGCATCGAGAAAGTCGCCGACCTCGCCGGCAAGAAGGTCGCCGTGCCGTTCGTCTCGACGACGCATTACAGCCTGCTCGCCGCGCTGAAGCATGAGGGCGTGGATCCGAAGTCGGTCGAGATCCTCAATCTCAGGCCACCGGAAATCGCCGCCGCATTCTCGCGTGGCGACATCGACGCGGCTTATGTCTGGGATCCGGCGCTCGGCCAGATCAAGACGACGGGCAAGGTGGTGGTGGATTCCTCGCAGGTCGCCGCCTGGGGCGCGCCAACCTTCGACGCCTGGATCGTGCGCACCGACTTCGCCGAAAAGAACCCGGAAGCGGTGCGCGACTTCGTCAAGGTGACGGGCGCCGCCTATGCCGAGTTCCTCGCCAAGCCCGACGCGTGGTCGGTGTCGTCGCCGCAGGCGGCCGCGATCGCCAAACTCACCGGCGCCAAGCTGGAAGAAGTGCCGCAGCTGCTCAAGGGCTATGTCTTCCCGACGCTGGAAGAGCAGGCCTCCGACAAATTCCTCGGCGGCGGCACGGTCAAGGCGGTGGAAGCGACATCCGCCTTCCTCAAGGAGCAAGGCAAGATCGACGCCGTGCTGCCGGACTATTCGAAATACGTATCGTCGAAATACGTCACAGAGGCGCTCGCCTCGAACTAGTACTCGTTTAACGCAATTCCGGACGGAAAACCGCTTCACACTTTTCCTGGAATTGCTCTGAACCCGGCCCGCGCGCTTCTTCCCTGACGCCGCGTGCTGACTGCCCCGGAACCGCTGACGAGCGCCGGGGCCGTCGGATTTCAACGAACCGCGAGGCATCCATGCCGCATCTCGTGCTCGACCCCCATCTCGTACTGGACCCCCATCTCGTATTGGACAAGGTCTCGATCCACTATGACGGCCAGGCGGCGCCTTCCGTCGAACGGGTGTCGATCGATGTCGCCAAGGGCGATTTCGTCGTGCTGGTCGGCCGGTCCGGCTGCGGCAAGACCTCGCTGCTCAACGTCGCCGCCGGCCTTGTCGCGCCGGCACGCGGGCGCGCCTCCATCAACGGCAAGCCGATCACCGCGCCGGGCTCGGACCGGGCGGTGGTGTTCCAGAACGACGCGCTGTTCCCATGGCTGACGGCGCGCGAAAACGTTGCCTTCGCGCTCAGGCTGCGCGGTGTCAGGCCAGCCGAGCGGGCGCAGCGCGCCGATGAGCTGCTGGCGCTGGTGAAGCTCACCGACGCCGGCGACAAGCGCATCTGGGAGCTTTCCGGCGGCATGCGCCAGCGCGTCGGCCTGGCCCGGGCGCTCGCCGCCGAACCCGAATTCCTGCTGCTCGACGAACCGCTCGGCGCGCTCGATGCGCTGACGCGCGAACGCATGCAGACGACGCTGCTCGATCTGTGGACGGCAAGCGAGGTCGGCGTGCTGATGGTGACGCATGGCATCGAGGAGGCGCTGGTGCTGGCCACCCGCATCGTCGTGCTGGCGCCCGGCCCAGGCCGCGTGGTGCGGACTTTTGAACCCGGCTTCTCCAGGCGCTACGCATCGGGCGAAGCCATCCGCACCATCAAGGCCGATCCGGCTTTTGCGGTGGCGCGTGGCGAATTGACCGACGCGATCTTCGAAGGAGAGGCGGCATGACCGTTACCTCCTACACCGAGCGGCCGGGACACAAGATCGACGAGGCCGACGGCCTGTCGGTGCCATGGTCGCGACCCAGCCCCAAGCGCAAAGGCGTTTCGGCCCGCGCGGTCAGCGCTGTGACCATCCTGGTGGTGCTGGCGCTGTGGGCGCTGTCGGCCCGCCTGCAACTGGTGTCGCCAGTGTTCCTGCCATCACCTGCCGCCGTGTGGAACAAGTTCATCACCGTCGCCCGTGACGGCTTCGTCGATGCTACGCTGCTGCAGCATGCCGTCGCCAGCCTGTGGCGAGTATTCGCCGCGCTGGTCGCCGCCCTTGCCATTGGCGTGCCGGTTGGTCTCGCCATCGGCATCAGCGCGATCGGGCGCGGCATCTTCGATCCGCTGCTGGAATTCCTGCGGCCTATCCCGCCGCTTGCCTACTTGCCGCTGGTCATCATCTGGTTCGGCATCGGCGAACCGTCGAAGATCCTGGTGATCACTATTTCCATGCTGGCGCCGGTGGCGCTGTCGACCGCGTCCGGCGTTCGCGGCGTCTCGCAGGAGCGCATCAACGCGGCGCGCTCGCTGGGTGCTACCCAGCGCCAAGTGGTCCGCCACGTCATCCTGCCCAGCGCGCTGCCGTCGATCCTGACCGGCCTGCGCATCGCGCTCGGCGCCGGCTGGTCGACGCTGGTCGCCGCCGAACTGGTGGCGGCGACACGCGGGCTTGGCTTCATGATCCAGTCGGCCGCCCAGTTCCTCGTCACCGACGTGGTGGTGATGGGCATACTGGTAATCGCGGCCATCGCCTTCGTGCTCGAATTCACCATCCGCAGGATCGAGCGCGTGCTCGTCCCGTGGGCGGGACGCGAATGATCGGAGCCCAGAGGAGCAGGAGAATGACGATGACCCATTCCACCGCCGTGCTGTTCGCCCAAGCCGGTAACTGGCTTCTCGCCTGGACCAGGGAAAGCCAGCCGCCAGAACAGCAACCGAAATCGCCAACGCCGGTCCGCTGGGACGCCGAGCGCGACCGCCTGCCGCCACGCGACGAGAGTTTTTACTGGGCCTGGCAGTATTGGTCGCAGTGAAGGGGGCGGTGCGACTTTGCGCCGTCCCCGCGTCTTCGTCATCCTAGGGCGGAGCAAGGAGCGAAGCGACGCAGCGCAGACCCTAGGATCCATGCCGCGACGGTGATGCCATGCTCCGGCGGTGAAAGAAACCGAGCGCCTACCAGCCGGTTCCACGAAAGAGCTCGAACCACTCTGGATTGGCTTTTTCGATCAACTCGATCTTCCATTGACGTGGCCAGCGCTTCAGTGACTTCTCGCGCTGGATGGCATCGTGCCGCGCTTCTGGCTCGCGGTCATGTAGACGTAGCCGGTCATGGTTTCAGGGTAGCCCGCGTTATTGGGCGTGCAAGCGCCATTCTGATCCGTTGCATCCTAAAGCCAATGTCACGGCATGGATCCTAGGGTCTGCGCCGCGTCGCTTCGCTCCTTGCTCCGCCCTAGGATGACGAATTCTGGGCTGCCGTAGAAGACAATTCCACATCGATGCCTCAACTCGCAAAATCATTCCTCTACTAAATTTATAGAACTACCTAGCCTGATCCATCTTCCAACCGGCGAGGCCATTTTCCCGGCGCCGATCCGCATCGAAGGAGAGGATCAATGTTCAATCTAACGAGACGTGTTTTCGGCATCGGCCTGCTGGCGGCGACGGTTGCCGTGTCATCCGGCGCCACAGCGCAGGAGCTGAAGCAGCTCAGCATCGGCTATCAGAAGACCGGCCTGCCGGTGATCGCCAGACAGCAGCAGGTGATCGAAAAGGCCCTTGAAGACAAGGGCGTGACGGTCAAATGGGTCGAGTTCACCGCCGGGCCGCCGCTGGTCGAGGCGCTCAATGTCGGCGCCATCGATGTCGGCTGGACCGGCGACGCACCGCCGATCTTCGGCCAGTCGGCGGGGGCCAACATCGTCTATGCCGCCGCGCTGCCGTCGAATGGCGAGGGCGAGGCGATCTTCGTCAAGCCGGCGTCGCCGATCCAGTCGATCGCCGATCTCAAGGGCAAGCGCGTCGGCGTCGGCAAGGGCACCAGCGCGCATAATCTGCTCGTCGCGGCGCTGGAAAAGGCTGGCCTTGCCTTCGACCAGATCACGCCGGTCTATCTCAGCCCGGCGGATGCAGCCGCAGCCTTCGCCAGCGACCAGATCGATGCCTGGAGCGTTTGGGATCCGTTCTTCGCCATCGCCGAAACCCGCTACCAGCCGCGTGTGCTGGCCCGCTCCAGCGAGGTGCTCAAGGTTAACACCTACTTCCTCGCCAACAAGGATTTCGCCAAGGCGCATCCCGAAACCATCACAACGACGATATCGGCGCTTGGCGAGGCGGCGAAATGGGCCGACCAGAACCGAGACAAGGTGGCCGCGGCGCTGCATGAGGTCACCGGCGTGCCGCTCGACGCGCAGATCATCGCCGCCAACCGCACCAAGTTCGGCATCTTTCCGATCACCGACGAGATCATCGCCGGCCAGCAGGCCACCGCCGACCGCTTTTACAAGCTCGGGCTGATCCCGAAAGCGGTCCGCATCTCCGACGCGGTGTGGACGGCACCCGGCAACTAACTTGTCCCCTGACGGCGCCGGGTGAGTACGCCCGGCGCCATTTGCGTTTGCACCCATATCTACAGGAGATCCGCCCGTGACTGTGCCAGACATGACCGCGCCTGCCAGCACCGCACCGCTCGATTTCTTCTGGTTCATCCCGACGCATGGCGACGGTTCTTATCTCGGTTCCGAGGAGCAGCAGCGACCGCCCGAATTCGGCTACTTCAAGGAGATCGCGCAAGCGGTCGACCGGCTCGGCTTTCCCGGCGTGCTGCTGCCCACGGGTCAGAACTGCGAGGATTCCTGGATCACCGCGACAGGTCTCGCGACGCTGACCGAAAAGCTGAAGTTTCTCGTTGCGCTGCGGCCGGGTGTCACGCTGCCGACTTTCGCCGCGCGCCAGACCGCCGCCCTCGATCGCTTGAGCAATGGCCGCCTGCTGCTCAATGTCGTGGTCGGCGGCAACCCGACCGAGCTCGCCGGCGACGGCGTCTTCCTGCCGCATGACGAGCGCTATGCCCAGGCGCATGAGTTCCTGACCATCTGGCGCGGCCTGGTGTCCGGCGAGCGGGTCAATTTCGACGGCAAATATTACCGCGTCGAGAATGGCCGCCTCGCCCTTCTGCCGCACCAGGAGCGGCCGCCGCTCTATTTCGGCGGGTCGTCGGACGCAGGCCAGGAA
>NZ_RZQI01000036.1:0-15983 GCF_003998335.1 Mesorhizobium sp. M7A.F.Ca.CA.002.05.1.1
CAGCAGCACCTTGTCGGCCAGCGGCAGCGCATCGCCATGCAGGAAGTTGATCTCAAGCTGCGCCGTACCCGATTCATGGATCAGCGTGTCGAGCGGCAGGCCGGCCGCCGCCGCATAGTCATAGACTCGGCGGATCACCGGCTCGAACTCCTCGAGCGCGGCCATGTCATAGGGATGCTGCACACCCTCGGCACGGCCATTGGCGCCGATCGGAGCGGTCAGCGGCTGGTCCGGATCGGGATTGGGCGCGGTCAGATAAAATTCGAGCTCCGGCGCCACCACCGCCCGCCAGCCGCGCCTGGCGTAGAGGTCGAGCACGGCGCGCAGCACATGGCGCGGCGAGGCCATCCAGGGCCGGTCGTCCATATGGAAGGCATCGGCGAAGACATAGGCCTTGCCGGGAGCGGCACCCGGCGCCAGGCACAGCGTCGAGACATCGGGCACCATGCGCATGTCCGGGTCCGAATAGGCAAAACCCTCGTCGATCGAGCCGGAGTAGCGGCCGTCGATGCTGACCAGGAAAGCGCTGCTCGGCAGATAGAGCGCGCGATCTTCCAGCGCCTGGAGGAATTTGGCCGTCGGCAAGGCCTTGCCGCGCAGGACGCCGTTCGTGTCGGGCACCAGGCACTCGACTTCGTTGATCCCGTGCCGGGCCAGCCAGGCCTTGGCGTCGTTGCCGCTGGAGAGCGAGATATTCGTGTTGTTGTCAGGCATTTCGTTCATGTCCGTATCAAAGAGAGTATGGCTTGGGCGGCCACATCCGTTCCAGGTTTCAGCGCCATTTGGGCTGCATTGTCCTTGAGGCGGGCGCGCATGGCATCGTCGGCCAGCAGGCCGAGAATCGCTTTCTCCAACACTCCTTCGGTCCAGGCGTCGCGGCCGATATGGTCACCGACGCCGGTTTCTCCGGCGCGGCGCGCATTGTCGTGTCCGTCCCAGCAATAGGGCATGATCAGTGACGGCACGCCGAAGCGCAGCGCTTCGCAAAAGCTGTTGTTGCCGCCGTGATGGATGAACAGGTCTGACTTCGCCACCACCGAGGGCTGCGGAAACCAGGCGTCGAGATAGACATTGTCCGGCACCGCACGGTAGGCGTCGCGCAGGCCGCCGGCATTGACAATAAAGCGCGCCGGCAGCCTGTCGAAGACGACCAGCATGCGCTCGATCAGGCCGACATCCATGGCGCCGAGGCTGCCGAAGCTGACATAGACTAGCGGCCCCTTGTTGCGCGGAAACACCGGCACTTCGAACGGCCCTTCCGAGCGCACGCAGCCTTCGAGATAGACGAAGCGCGTGGGATCGAGCGGCTCGGCGCGCTCACGACGCACGATCGAAGGCGTCAGCAGCAAATTGAGGTCGGGCGACGCCTCGAGGAACAGGCCCTTCGGCAGCGACGCCAGGCCGGCATCCATGCGAAAGCGATTGAAGCGGTCATGTGCGGGCGCGCAAGCCGCCAGATACCTTGCCTCGAACGCCGCGCGTTGCGGGTCATCCGCACCAAGCCCCGACAGGTAGGGCGGCACATTGGTGTCCGGCAGCTCGGTCTCGGCGCAGGAGACGACACGCACCCAGGGACAGCCGGCGGCTGATATCGCCGGGAACATGATGACATTGTCGAGCACCACCGCGTCCGGCTTCAGCCGCGCCAGCAATTGGCGCAGCGGCGCCTCGGCATTGACCGCAGTGTCGACGATGGCCTGCCAGGTCGGCGCGACATAGGTTTCCAGCTGGTCGATCGGGCTCAGCCGGAAATGCGGCAGGTGCCGGCGCACGAAGGCCTGCCAATAGCTCTGGCGTTCGCTGTCGCTCAGCGGCTCGTCGGTCGGCAGCTGGTATTCCTGGAAACCATAGTCGGCAAAGACGCCGGAAAAGCCGGCATGGCAAATGAAGACGGGCCGGGCTCCCTTGGCACGCAATGCCTGCGCGATGCCGACGCAATTCAACGCCGCGCCGAAACTGGCTTCGGGAAACAGCGCGATGGTCGGGCTGGCTTTACGCGTCAATTATTCCTCGTCATTCCGGCCGGCTGATCATGCCGAACAGGGCGGGCGCCCCGCGACTGGCCGCCTGCGGTCGCTGGTTGCGGGAAAGCCGCAGGTGGATACGAAGCAGATCGGCCGCCACCTCATACTGCAGGCTTTCAAGATGGTCGAGTATAACAAGGTGTTCGCGCAGCGATTGCCGCAGGCGGAAGACGTTGACGCCGGCATAGATGCCCGGCAGCCGGCGCAGCCTGAGATGATCGGCCAGCGCATCAGCAACGAAGCGGTTGGCGCAGCCCTCAGCGAGCATGCCGTGAAAATCGATGTCCAGCCGCTGGAACTCGCGTGTATCGAATGCGGCGTCCGGCAGCGCCACCAGCGCTTCCATAGCCTGGCGCAACGTCGCCGCCCGCGCGCCGTCCAGCCGGAAGCCCGGCGTCAGGATGGCCGCGGGTTCCAGCAGCAAGCGGAACTCATAGCTGTCGCCTTGCGCCTCTGGATCGTCGGGCGTGCGCCGAAACAGCCAGGACTGGCCAGGCGCTCGGTCCAACAAATTCTCTTCGGTCAGTTTGTTAAGTGCTTTTAGTACCGTCTTGCGCTCGGCACTGTAGCGCCGTATCAGCCCCGCGACGGTCACCGTCTGGTCCAGCCGACGCGCCGACCGGTCGCGCAGGATCGCCTCGGCCAACTCGTCCTCCTCGGCGGCGGGCAGTTCCGTGGCGACTGAAGCCTGCGCGGTGAGGTCGATGGCCAGGTGATAACCGGAATCTGCCTCCCAGCGCACGACACCCCGTTCAGCGAGCAGGCCGAGAGCCGCCCGCACCGGCGTGCGCGAGACATTGCACAACGAAGCGATCTGCTGCTCCGGCAAGCGTGCGCCGGGCTCAAAACCGCGCTGCCGCGCCACATCCAGGATGCGCTGCGCCAGATCGAGGTGGTTGGTGCGAGGTCGTCGGGCTGCGGCTTGCATGACTGGTCTCGTGGAAAACGACATGACCGCATTGATCTGACCGATCGCCCGCACGGACGCAATCGGCCAGATTCCACGATCGCTTAGCAAATTATGGATTGACGTACTTTTTTCTGCAATAGTACTGTCAGGGCAATCGGCGAGAAAAAGACCGAGGGAACGGGATCGAGGCAGCGGCAAGGGTCGCAGGCGTTGGTCCGGCGAATGCAATTCGACGATCAACCGAAATGGGAGTCTGTCATGACCGCTACCAGCCTGCGGCGCCGTGCGCTGAAAACATCTTCGATCGCACTTGGCCTGGCCTTGGCGCTGTCCGCGCCGGCGACGGCTGCCGACCTCGTCATTTCCAACTGGGACGGCTACATGGCGCCTGACGCCATGGCCGCCTTCAAGACCGCCACCGGCGTGTCGGGCGAAGTGGTGGTGCACGCCACCAATGAAGAGATCATGGGCAAGCTCATCGCCGCCGGCGGCAAGGGCTATGACGTGGTCTTCGTTTCTTCGCCCTTCGCCGAGGTGCTGAACAAGCTCGGCCTGACCGAGCCGATCGACCACGCCAAGATCCCGAACCTCACCAATCTCTATCCCGAGGCAACCAAGCTGCCGCACGATGCCGGCAATGCATTCTCGGTGCCCTACACCTGGGGCACGACCGGCCTCTGCTACCGTTCGGACCTGATGAAGGTTGCGCCCACCAGCTGGAGCGACCTGCTCGCGCCATCCGACGAATTGAAGGGCAAGACCACCATGCTGGCGACCGACCGCTGGCTGCTGGCTGCTGGCCAGCTCGACAAGGGCTATTCGGTCAACGAAACCGACCCGGCCAAGATGGCTGAGGTCAAGGATCTGCTGATCTCGGCCAAGAAGACCCTGCTCGCCTATGACGACACCACCTTCTATTCCAAGCTGGTGTCCGGCGAGGCGCTGATGGTGCAGGCATGGGACGGCTGGTGCAATTACGGCATCGCCGAAAAGCCAGAGATCAAATACGTCATTCCCAAGGAAGGCTCCGACCTCTGGGTTGACACGATGGTGGTGATGAAGGCCTCCGCCAACAAGGATGCCGCCTTCCAGTTCATCAACTTCATGCTCGACGCCAAGAACCACGCCTGGGCGGCGCAGAACATCGACTACAAGGTGCCGAACAAGCCAGCCATGGAAAGCCTGCCGGCCGATTTCCTGGCCAAATTCCCCAACATGGCGATGCCGGTGGCCGATCTCGTCAAGTTCGAGCAGTTGCGTGACGTCGGCGACGCCCAGCGCGACTATTCGAAGATCGTCAGCGAGATCAAGGCGGCGCAGTAGGGACTGTTCCAACAGCATCTTGGAATTAAGCTTGCGTTCCATGTCGCCCCCCTCTGGCCTGCCGGCCATCTCCCCCTCAAGGGGGGAGATTGGCTGTGGCGTCGCTTTCGCCAATCTTCGATATCTGGATGTAAGCGAGAGGTTCGAGCTGCTGATCTCCCCCCTTGAGGGGGAGATGGCCGGCAGGCCAGAGGGGGGCGCTCCTCCGTGAAATACACCCCCTCCCGCTCCTCCCTCCTGATGGCCCCGGCGCTGGCATGGCTCGCCGCCTTGATAGTGGTGCCGTGCGCGCTGGTGCTGGCGCTCGCCTTCTTCCGGCGCGGCATCTATGGCGGCATCGAATACACCTTCACGCTGGAGAATTTCGGCCTGGTCTTCGACCCGCTCTATGCCGGCATCTTCCTCAATTCGGCGCGCATCGCCGGCACCGCCACCCTGATCGCGGTGGTGATCGGCTATGCCGCCGCCTACGCCATCGCAGCCGCCCCGCGCCGGTGGCAGCCGGTGTTCCTGTTCTTCGCCGTGCTGCCGTTCTGGTCCAATTACCTCATCCGCACCTATGCGTGGATCGTGCTGCTCAACCGCGAAGGCCTGATCACGCAGTTGTTGCGCTGGTTCGGCTACACCGGCGAGCCACCATCGATGCTCTATACGGAAGGCGCGGTCATCGCCGGCCTCGTCTACAACTATTTGCCCTTCGTCATCCTCGCCTGCTACGCGCCACTGTCGCGCCTCAACCCGGAACTCGCCGAGGCCTCGCGTGACCTCGGCGCCTCCGCCGCCACCACATTCCGCCGTGTCATCCTGCCGCTGACCGTGCCGGGCATTGCCGCCGGCGCAGTGTTTGTCTTCGTGCTGTCGATCGGCAATTTCGTCACGCCCGCGCTGCTCGGCGGCGGCCGCTTCCAGATGATCGGCAACCTCGTCTACGACCAGTTCCTGACCGCCAACGACTGGCCGTTCGGCGCCGCGCTCGCGATGGCGCTGATCGCCATCATGCTTCTGGTGCTGATGGCGCAGGCGCTGGCCGCCAATCGCGCCTCGGGCCACGCCGCGCAAGCCGGCGGAGGCACCGATGGCTGAGCGCTCCCCCGCCACGCGGCGCACGCTCTGGCTCGTGCTGAGCCTGGTCTTCGCTTTCCTCTACATCCCGATCGCCGTGCTGGTGGCGCTGTCTTTCAACGAAGGTGGGCTGCCGACCGCATGGTCGGGATTCTCGCTGAAATGGTATGCCTCGCTGGCCTCGAACAGCGCCATCCTGTCCGCTGCGCTCAACACGCTGATCGTGGCGCTGGTGTCGACCGCAATCGCAACATTGCTCGGCACGCTGCTGGCGATCGGCATCGAGATGCGCCGGCAGTACGGCAAGGGCCTCGAAGCGCTGATCTTCGCGCCGATGATCATTCCCGACATCGTGCTGGCGATCGCGCTGCTGTCGTTGTTCTCCATGCTCAACCTGACCATGGGCCTGCACACGATCATCCTCGCCCATGTCGTCTTCAATCTCGCCTTCGTCTGCTCGGTGGTGCGCGCAAGGCTGAAGAGCTTCGACTGGTCGATCGTCGAGGCCTCCGCTGATCTCGGCGCCTCCGCGCTCACCACGTTCAGGCGGGTGACATTGCCGGTCATCGCGCCGGCGGTGATCGCCGGCGCGCTGCTCGCCTTCACGCTCTCGGTCGACGAGTTCATCATCGCCTTCTTCACCGCCGGCGCCGGCCGCGCATCGACGACGCTGCCGATGCAGATCTACGCCATGATCCGCTTCGGCATCACGCCGGAGATCAACGCGCTGGCGACCATAGTCATGGCGGTCTCGATCACCGCGCTGACCCTGTCGCAGCGGCTCAACCGTGGGATCATAGGCCAATGAGCGAACCCCGCACGCTTCTGGCCATCGATCATGTGTCGAAAAATTTCGGCCGGGTGACCGCCGTCGACGGCATCTCGCTCGACATCCGCGAGAATGAGTTCTTCGCGCTGCTCGGCCCGTCGGGCTGCGGCAAGACCACGCTGCTGCGCATGCTGGCAGGCTTCGAGACGCCCAATGAGGGGCGCATCCTGCTCGACGGCCGCGACATTGCCAAAACCCCGCCCAACAAGCGGCCGGTCAATCTGATGTTCCAGTCCTACGCGCTGTTTCCGCATATGAGCGTCCGCGCCAACGTCTCCTACGGCTTGGAGATGGAGCGCTTGCCGGCGTCGGAAATCCGCTCCCGCGTCGACGCCATCCTGGCGACAACCGAGCTGGTCCCCTTCACCGACCGCAAGCCGGAGCAACTGTCGGGCGGCCAGAAGCAGCGCGTCGCGCTCGCCCGCGCGCTGGTCAAGCGGCCGCGCCTGCTGCTGCTCGACGAGCCGCTTGGCGCGCTCGACAAGAAACTGCGCGGCGCCATGCAGCTGGAACTGAAGCGCCTGCAGCACGAGGTCGGCATTACCTTCGTCATCGTCACCCACGACCAGGAGGAGTCGCTTGTGATGGCCGACCGCATGGCGGTGCTCAAAGACGGCAGACTGCTGCAATGCGACACGCCGCACGCGATCTACGAGCATCCGGCCGACCGTTTCGTCGCCGACTTCATCGGCGTGATGAATTTTGTGCCCGGTAAAGCCGCCACCGACGGTGTAGTGGCTGCCAACGGAGCGCGTATCGCCGGCAAAGTGCCCGCCACACTCACAGCCGGTGCATCTGCTGTCGCGTCGGTGCGGCCCGAGCGCATCCGGCTGTTCCCATCGGTGGAGACCGCCAACCGCACCACCGGCACGGTCGAGGCGCTGGCCTATCAGGGGCTCGACCTACAGCTGCATGTCCGCACACCTCTGTCCCCAAAGCCGTTCCTGGTGCGCGTCACCGCTGATGCCGCCGACCGCCGGCCGGTCGCGTCGGGAGATCAGGTCGAACTCGGCTGGGACGCCGCCGATGTCAGAGTTTTCGCAGAATAAAGGAGAAGCCTGATGGCGCAGAAGACGATCGCGTTTTTTCCAGAAGCGGCCTACGGCCCGGCGCTCAATTCCGTCGGCATCGCCCAGGCGGTCGAGGCGCGCGGCCACAAAGCCGTTTTCCTGTCCGACCCCGGCTTTGTCGATGTCTACAAGGGCTACGGTTTCGAGGCGCATCCGGTGAACCTGTCGGAGCCGATGCCGCCCGAGCAGATGGCGAAATTCTGGGAGGATTTCATCAACGGCCACATCCCGAACTTCCGCAAATCGCCTTACGATCAGGTCGACAATTACGTCAAGGATTGCTGGACGGCGATCGTCGACAGCGCCAAATGGGCGCAGAAGGATCTGCCGCGCGTTCTCTCAGCCATCAAGCCGGATGTGATCTGCGTCGACAACGTCATCCTGTTTCCGGCCATCAAGCAGTTCGGCAAACCCTGGGTGCGCGTCATCTCCTGCTCGGAAAACGAGATCGACGACGAGGACATCCCGCCCCATCTCTCCGGCTGCGGCGAGAACGACCACGCCGGTCACCAGCGCTACCGCGATCATTTCAACGCGGTGATCAAGCCGATCCATGACGACTTCAACGCCTTCCTCGCCGCCAACAACGAGGCGCCTTATCCGATCGGCCAGTTCTTCGAGGCCTCGCCCTATTTGAACCTGCTGCTCTATCCCGAAGCGGCAAAGTTCAAGCGCCGCCACCCGCTCGACCCGGCAAAGTTCCAGTATCTGGAAGGCTGCGTGCGGCAGGAGAAACCCTACACGGTGCCGACATTCGCCAAAAACAATGACGGGCCGCTGCTCTATGTCTCCTTCGGCAGCCTCGGCGCCGGCGATGTCGACCTGTTGAAGCGCATTATCGCGACGCTGGGCAAGACGCGCTACCGGGCTCTGGTCAATGTCGGCGGCTACAAGGACCAGTACACGGACGTGCCCGCCAACGTGATCGTCGAGAGCTGGTTCCCGCAGCCTTCGGTTATCCCGCAGGTCGATGCGGTGATCCACCATGGCGGCAACAACTCCTTCACCGAGTGCCTCTATTTCGGCAAGCCGGCGATCATCATGCCCTATGTCTGGGACGGCCACGACAACGCCACCCGCGTAGAGGAAACCGGCCACGGCTTCGGCATGCCGCGCTACGACTGGACCGATGCCGAGCTGATTGCCAAGATCGAAACCTGCCTGACCGACCCGGCGATGAAAGCCAAGCTGGCGAAGACATCGGCGCAGATGCGCGCGCAGAATGGGCCGGAGAAAGCAGCCGGGTTGCTGGAGACGCTGCTATGACCTCCTCCGCTCCCCACCTCCACCAGGCCTCCACCCGCGCCGATCTCGTCGACTGGGGCGCCCAGCCGGATGCGTTGGACGGTGCCTCCCACTCGACCGGCAAACTCGTGCACAAAGGCCCGAACAACCAGCCGGAATCCGGCATCTGGGTGTGCACGCCAGGCCGCTGGCGCCTGAGCATCCCGCGCGATGAATTGTGCCATTTCGTCGCCGGCCGCGCGACCTACCGGTCCGATGTCGGTGAGCTGATAGAAATCTCCGCCGGGACCGTGGTCATGTTCCCTGCCGGCTGGACGGGTGAATGCACCGTGCATGAGACCATGCGCAACGTCTACATGCTGGCCTGACCACGGAGCTTGACGACATGCCGACACCGTACTGGCCGAAGGCCTCGAGCGTGGAACTGGAGGACTGGGGCGCGGGCAGCAACACGCTCGCCGGTTCGCCGCGCGCCTCGGGCAGGGTCCTGTCCCGGAACCCGGACGGATCGAGCGAATGCGGCCTGTGGTCATGCACGCCGGGTACGCGCAAGGTCACCTTTGGCGCCGACGAGTTCTGCCATTTCCTCTCAGGCCGTGGCAGCTATGTCCATGACGACGGCGAAGAGATCCCGGTCGAGGCCGGCACGCTGGTGTTCTTCCCCGCCGGCTGGACCGGCATCTCCATCATCAGGCAAACGCTGACCAAGGCCTTCATGTGCCGCTGAGCACTCTTTTCAAGGAAATCGACATGACCACACCCATCATGAAATCCCCGCTCACCATTACCGACCTCGTCGACTGGGGCGTCATCCCGACCATGATCGAGGGGCAATCCCACACCTCGGGCAAGCTGCTGTACAAGGGGCCGGAAGGCCGCTCCGAATGCGGGCTTTGGGTCTGCACACCAGGCAAATGGCACTGCCATGTCACCCGCGACGAGTTCTGCCACTTCCTCGAAGGACGCTGCACCTACGTCCACGAATCCGGCGAGGTCATCGAGATCGAACCGGACACCGCAGCTTTCTTCCCGCAGGACTGGAAGGGCGTCTGCACCGTCCATGAGACGATCAAGAAGGTCTACATGATCCGCTGAGCGGATCCGAGAGGATGTCCATGGATTTCTCCCCTGACCGGCCGACCTTCTTCGTCAACCCGGACTACCAGCCGATGGCAGGCACGGCAAAGCCGGTGATCGATCCGGCGACGATCGAAACAGTCGGCGCCATCGCTGCAGCCAGCGATAGCGAGATCGATGCCGTGCTCACCACCGCGACCAGGGCGCAGGCCGCCTGGAAAAAGCTCGACGCCAAGAGCCGCGCCAAGCACCTGCATGCCGTCGCCAACGCCATCGAGGTGGCCAACTTCACCCGCTGCGCCGAGCTGATGGTGCGCGAGATGGGCAAGCCCTACCCCGAAGCGATCGGCGAGATCGCCAACTGCGCGCCGATCTTCCGCTACTACGCCGAGATGGCGCGCGACGATGCCGGCAAGATCGCCGGCACGACGCAGGCCGGTTCGTTCCAGTATGCGCGCTACGAGCCCTATGGCGTATCCGTCCACATCATGCCCTACAACTTCCCGATCCTGCTGATGTGCTGGACGGTCGCCGCATCGCTCGCCGCCGGCAATGCCTGCGTCATCAAGCCGGCCGAGGCGACGACGCTGTCGACGCTGGACTACATGACCGTGTTCCGCTCGCTGCCGGAAGGGCTGGTCTCCTGCCTGCCTGGTGGAGCGGCCACGGCGCAGGCGCTGATCGCCTCCGAACGCACCCATGCGGTTGCCTTCACCGGCTCGGTCGCCGCCGGCAAGGCGGTGGCGGTGGCCTGCGCCGAACGCATGAAACCTTGCGTCATCGAGGCCGGCGGCAGCGATCCGCTGATCATAAGCGAGCATGCCCCGCTTGAGATCGCGGCGGCCGGCAGCGTCACCGCGGCCTTCCATCTCACCGGCCAGGTCTGCACCTCCGCCGAGCGTTTCTTCGTCGTCGATGCCGTTCATGACCGCTTCGTCGCGCTGTTCGCCGAAAGGACCCGGGCGCTGCGCATCGGCAACGGCATGGACAAGACCGAGATCGGCCCGCTGGTCAGCGAGGCCGCTCGCACCAAGGTCATGCGGCTGGTCGACGATGCCATCGCCCACGGCGCCGAGGCGGTCACCGGCGGACGCATCCCTCCGGCACACAACACGGGCTGGTTCTACGAGCCGACGATCCTGACCGGCGTCACCCCGGACATGGCAATCGTGCGCGAAGAATGCTTTGGACCGGTCGCCGCCATCTGCCGGGTCAGGGATTTCGACGAGGCGATCCGGCTTGCCAATGACAGCCCGTTCGGGCTCGGCGCCTCTGTCTTCACCACCGATCTGGCCGAAGCCCACGAGGCGGCTGAACGGCTCGAAGCCGGAATGGTCTGGGTCAACAACCCGCTGATCGACAATGATGCCCTGCCCTTCGGCGGCTGGAAGGCCTCGGGCCTCGGCCGCGAGCTCGGACGCCAGGGGCTCGACGCCTTCCGCCGCTCCAAAATGGTGATCATCGACCACAAGCCTGCAATCCAGGAATGGTGGTATCCGTACCCCGACAGCTGGTTCCGCGAGACCGGTGGCCGCAAGCACGTCTGAGTGTTTCGAACCTCGCCAGCTCCGGATAGCCAGCTCGGTGGCTATCCTGGGATAGCCAGTCCATGGCCGGGAAAAAGCGATGCCGCCGGGCGAAACCCGGCGGCATCTTTCTTCGATTGGCTACTGCCGTTTCAACGGCAAGTCGTTACGGCGTCGTTTCTGCTTCCATCGCGGCGGCCGTCTGGTCGATCTTGTCGGCAAGGACGCCCTGAGCCCAGGACGTGACCGCAGCGTCGACCGGCTTGTTGGCCATATCCGCCAGTGCCGCGTCGAGCGATGCATCATCGGTGCCGACCTCTGCCGCGGCAGCCGCCTCATTGGCGGCGGTGACCTCTGCCTCCTGGGCAGTGATTTCGGCCTCCAGATCCGTTATCCTCCCAGGCAAGGCCGCCTGATCTTCGGGCGTCATGGCCGCAATCTGCTCGGGCGTCAGCGACGTCAGCGCGGTCAACTGAGAATTCAGCGCATCCAGCTTCTCCTGGGCCGCTTCAGCGGCGGCCTGAGCAACCTTGGCTTTGGCGGACTGCGTCACGAAGGCCTGGATGGCAGCGAACTTCTTGCTCTTCGAGTTCATATAGGCGTTGATGTTGCGCTGAAGCGAGTTCAGCCGACCGAGCTTGGCGTGGATGTTCTTCTCCTTGGGAACCGACGAGACCTTTGTGGTCTTGTCGACCGTGGTGTCGTCCGTTTTGGCCTTTGCCACCTGCCCCCGAGCCGACGAAGACTTGCCGTGCGAACCGCCGCTCTTGCCATTGCTATTGCCGCCGTTACCGCCGGCATTGCCCCCGCCGTTGCCGTTGCCACCGCCATTGCCGCCGCCGTGCCCGTTGCCGCCGGCTCCGGCGAGCGCCGGAGACGCCAGAAGCGCCAATGCGGCAAGCGCCGCGAACAGAGTTTTCCGGTTTGTCATGGTAATCTCCTCGGGAATCGTCACCTGGCCCGACCGCTAGTGACCGTCCTATGAGAAATCGCTAATTGTACAGAGTAAACTTTAGACAAATGCTGTCTCAATACGCGATCTGCCGATCAGCCCGAAGCATAACCATCTGATATTAAACACGAATCAGCGCTCTTGAACGGCGATGGCACTGAAGTCCCATGCCGGCAGGACTATAGTCCTGCCGGAATCCAGCGGCATGGGTGAAAGTCGTGACGTGGTATATCGGAAAGGCTTTGAAACAGGGCAATTGATAAAGAAAGCACAAGTCTCAGCCGATACTTTCACCGCCGTCGATTACCAGCGCCTGGCCGGTCATGAAGGATGAGCGGTCGGAGACGAGGAACAGGATCGCTTCCGCGATCTCATCGGCGCTGGCCCAGCGTCCCATCGGAATCTTGGTGCGGACATAGGTTTCGATCGCCTCGCGTCCGCCCATCTGGGCGATGAACGGTTCGTTGAACGGCGTGTCGACCCAGCCCGGGCAGAGCGCGTTGACGCGGACATTGTGCCGGGCATAGTCGAGCGACATCTGCCGCGTCATTGCCACTACCGCGTGTTTGGAAGTGGCGTAAGCGATCATCTCGCGGTCGTAGAACACGCCCGAATTGGAGGCGGTATTGAGGATGACACCACCGCCTCGTGCGACCATCGACGGCATGACCATCCTGGCCGCCAGGAACTGCGCCCGCACATTGACCCGCCATGACGCGTCCATGCCGCCGACCTCGACCTCGGTCAGCGTTCCGCCGACCTGGATGCCGGCGTGATTGTGCAGGATGTCGATGCGCCTGTGCCTCTCGATCGTGCCGGCAATGAGCTTTTCCAGCGCCCCATCGTCCGCGACGTCAGTGGCGATCGCCTCGGCCTGCCCGCCCACTGCCCTTATGTCCGAAGCCGTTGCTTCGCCGGCGGCCTGATCCCTGTCGGCGATGACGACCACCGCGCCTTCCCTGCCCATGATCATGGCGCCGGCGCGCCCGATGCCGGAGCCGGCGCCGGTCACGACGGCGATGCGGTCTTTGAGGATCATGATGCGACTTTCAGTTCGACGGCTTGCGCTGGCGCAATTGCCATTGGGCAAGCACCACAAGCAGCACGGAAGCGACGAGCACGATCGTCGCGATGGCGTTGATCTCCGGCGTCACGCCGCGCCGGATCGACGCGAAGACATAGATCGGCAGCGTCGTCTGCGCCCCGGCGACGAAGAAGGCCACAATGAAATCGTCGAAGGAGAAGGTGAAGGCGAGCAGGAAACCGGCAACGACGGCCGGCATGATCTGCGGCAGCACGATCGAGCGGAACGTCGTCAATGGCGTGGCGTAGAGATCGCTCGACGCCTCGACCAGATTGCGGTCGAGGCTGCCGAGACGCGTGCCGACGATCATCGTCACCAGCGCCATGGAGAACAGGCCGTGCGCCGCGATGATCGAGCCGTAGCCGAGCGCCAGGCGCGGCGGCTGGTCGTCGGGCCAGATCGAGGCGAGGAACGGATTGACGACCGTGAACAGCTGGACGAGCGCGACCAGTGTCGAAATGCCGATGACGACGCCCGGAACGACGATCGCGGCGCCCAGAAGCGCATCGAAGACCGCGCGTGTTCTGATGCCGACGCGCGCCAGGCCGAGTGCCGCCGCAGTGCCGCACAACGCCGCCAGCAAGGCGCTGGTGGTGGCGATGAACAGGCTGTTCTTCAGCGCTTCGACCAGGAACGGGTTCGCCAGCGCCTTGCCGTACCATTGCACCGAAAAGCCGGTGAACTCGCTGGCATGGTGGCCGGCGTTGAAGGAGAACAGCACGACCAGTGCGATCGGCAGATAGAGGAAGGCGAACACCACAATGACGAAGGCGCGCATCAGATCAAATCCACCCGGCGGGCGCCCGAAACCCGGGTCGAAATGCGATTGGCGGCAATCAGCACCACCACCGAAACCAGCACCAGCGTGATCGCGATGGCCGAACCGAACGGCCAGTTGCGCGATTGCAGGAACAGGTCGACCAGCGCATTGCCGATAAAGAACACCTTGCCGCCGCCAAGCAGCGTCGGGATCAGATATTCGCCCAGCAGCAGGATCATGACCAGCGAGAAGCCGGTCATCACGCCCGGCAGCGACAGTTTCAGGGTCACGCCGAGGAAGGTCGAGAGCGGCGTCGCGCCGAGATCGGCGGAGGCTTCCAGCAGCCGGCGGTCGAGCCGCTCAAGGCTGACATAGATCGGCAGGATCATCAGCGGCAGGTAGCCATAGACGATGCCGAGCAGCACCGCGCCCGGCGTGTTGATCAGCCTGATATCCTCGAAACCGATATAGGACAGCAGAGCCGGGATGCCGCGCCCGCCCAGGATATACATCCAGGCATAGGTCCGCATCAAAAGGCTGGTCCAGAACGGAATGACGACTAGCGCCAGCAGGATCAGCCGCCAGCGCTGCGGTGCGCGCAGAGCAAGATAATAAGCAACGGGATAAGCGACGAGCAGACAGGCGAGCGCCCCTATCGGCGCCAGCACCATCGTGTTCCAGAAGGCAGCCGCCCGCGCCGGAAGATTGGCATATTGCGCGAAGGTGAAAGCCGCTTGATAGCCGCCTTCCGGCGCCCGTTCGCCGACGCTGAACACCGCGATGGCAATGAATGGCAGCACCAGAAACACCACCAGCCACGCGGTCGCCGGACCGAGCAGCATGGCGGTCGTGAGGTTGTGACGAAATCTATTGCCGCGCATTGAAAACCGCCCCGATACCGGCGGACATATGCCCGCCGGTCAATTGTCCGCGCCAGACCGCCCCTCAGGCCGACTTGAAGCGCGCCATCAGCTCTGCGCGGCCGGGATCTGTCAGCGTTGCCGCCGCGCCGAATTCCAGCGGCGTCAACAGGTCGGCCGCCGGATAGAGGATCGGATTGTCGAGCACTTCCTTGGGCAGCAGCTTGTTGACCCGCGCATCGGTCGACGGCGCACCATTGGCCAGATGCTCCTTCACCGCCACCTGCGGGTTCATCAGGTAGTTGAGCAGGGCGTAGCCGGCCGGCTTGTTCGGCGCATCTTTCGGAATGGCGTAGAAATCGGTCCAGATCTCGCCGCCTTCCTTGCCCAGCACATAGGCGATCTCGGGAATGTCGCGATGCAACTGCGCGCCATCGTTCGTCCAGCACATCGTCATCCAGGCGTCGCCGGCGCGCATGCCCGGCTGGTAGTCGGAGGAGACCGCGAACAGATGCGGCTTGACCTTGAGCAGCAGTTCCTCCGCCTTGGCGAGCTCGTCTTGCTTCAACGAGTTGAACGAATAGCCGTAATATTTCAGCGCATTGCCGATCGTGGTCAGCTGGTAGTCGTGCACCATGGTGCGGCTGTCGCCTTCGGCCATGGCGGTATCCCAGAACTCCTTCCAGGTGGTCATCGGCTTGGTCAGCTTCTTCGTGTTGACGGCAAAGCCGGTGGTGCCCCAGTTCTTCGGCACCGCATAGGTCACCGCATCGATCGTGCCTTCCCCAGTGAAGCGGGGATCTTGCTGCGAGCCGTCGAAATTCGGCAGCTTCGCCATCTCCAGCGGCTCGATGATGCCGAGTTTCTTGTAGGTGGAAATCGTGTAGTTGGTCGGCACGAACAGGCTCCAGCCCGAGGCTCCGGCCTGCAGCTTGGCCAGCATCTCCTCATTGGAGCCGAACACATTGACCTCGACGGCGACGCCGGTGTCCTTCTTGAAGTTCTCGAAGGTCGCCGGATCATGATAGTTCGGCCAGGTGGCGATCGACATGCGGTCGCCAAGGCTTTCCGCGGCGAAGGCCGGTGTCGGCATGATGCCGATCTCGCGCGCCATCACCGCCGTGGCAATGCCAAGGCCGGTAAGGCCGAGGAAGTCGCGGCGGCCGATCGAGCCGCGCTTGAGGCGCATCAACTGGTCGACGAATTTCTCGGAACTTATCGGCAGTCCGTCACGATATGATTTCGACATGTTTATCTACCC
>NZ_RZQI01000371.1:0-5541 GCF_003998335.1 Mesorhizobium sp. M7A.F.Ca.CA.002.05.1.1
GGCCTCGATCTGGCTGATCATGTCGAGGCCGCCTTCGAGCTTCACCGCCTGGCAGCCGGTTTCGTCGACGACCCGCCGCGCCGAGTTGACGGCTTGCGCTGCCGTTGCCTCATAGGTGCCGGCCGGCAGGTCGACGACGACGCAGGCCCTGGCCGAGCCGCGCATCACGGCCTGCCCATGTGCGATCATCATCTCCAGCGAGGCGCCCAGCGTCGTCTTGTGGCCATGCAGGACCATGGCGACACTGTCGCCGACCAGAAGCAGGTCAACATGGCGATCGAGCAGACGGGCGATGGGATAGGTATAGGCGGTCAGGCAAACGATCGGCGTGCCGCCCTTGCGGTGGCGAATCGCCTCGGCGCTGATGCGAATGTCGGTGGTCGGCAATTCCGTGGCCAATCGTCACCTCCTTGGCCTCAAGCCGGGCTGGATGCAGGCATGGGCGCGCAGAGCTTTAGAAATACCGCAAAGGCTTGGCAAGCGTGCATGCAGCGACCGGGAGGATCACAGGCTTGTGTCGGGCTTCAGGCAAGCCATTTGCGCGCACGCCGTGGCAAAAGCCTTGCCTTCGGCAAGGCCTGACGCCATAAGCAGGAAAACGGGCGCTGCCGGCGCGAGGGTTTTGAAATGAAGACTTTCCTTACGCAGTTTTTCACCTGGTGGAACAGCCAGACGATAGGAACCCGCCTGCACACGTGGCGGTACGGCAAGAAGGTCGGCCAGGACGAGACCGGCAATTTCTATTACGAAGGCGGCATCGATTCGGAAGGCCGCACGCGCCGCTGGGTCATCTACCGCAATTATTCGGAGGCTTCGGCGATACCGCCCGGCTGGCACGGCTGGATGCACCACCGCGTCGACGTCGCGCCGTCCAGCGAGGACTACAAGCCGCGCGATTGGCAAAAGCCGCATCAGCCCAATCTGACCGGCAGCCCGGCGGCCTATCGCCCGAAGGGCTCGGTGCTGACCAATCAGCACCGCCCGCAGGTCACCGGCGACTACGATGCCTGGACACCCGGGTCGTAGGCGACAGGGTGCAAGCCGGTCCTTTATCGCCACAATTGGTGTTTAGCTGCTTGCTGATCAGAAAACGGCGACTAGCCTTGGCGATCGACAGAATCACCCGGGCGCGAACCACCGGTATCTTTGCATGAGCTTTTCTTACTCAATATCGGCCAGTCTGGCGCTAGCCGCCGGTCTTGCCGTCAGCACCGTGGCCTTCGCCGCTTCGCCTGAGCCCGCGGCACCCGCGCCGGCGCTGCCCGCCGGAGCGGACCGGGTCACCAATGCCGTTGCCGAGTTTGCCGGTATCGACAAGATTACCGGCCGCATCATCACCTTCGATGTCTATATCGACGAGACGGTGCAGTTCGGCGCTTTGCAGGTGACGCCGCGCGTCTGCTATTCGCGGCCGCAGGCCGAGGCGCCGAAGACCGATTCCTTCGTCGAGGTCGACGAGATCACGCTCGACCGCAAAATTCGCCGCATCTTCACCGGCTGGATGTTTGCCGAAAGCCCCGGCCTCAATGCCGTCGAGCATGCCGTCTACGACGTCTGGCTGAAGGAATGCAAGCAGAAGTCGGATGTGCCGGCGCCCGACGGCGCCAAGGCTGACGCAACCAAAGCCGAGGCGCCCAAGCCCGCGGCGGCCAAACCGAAAGCCGCGACCGCTCCGGACGTGACAGATCCTGGCGTGACGGAGCCGGACGCTTCGGACCCCGATACGACCGACACCAACTGATCCTCCGGAACCCTCCTTGCCACCATACGTTGGGGCACGGATGAGCGCGCATCTATGCGCAGGGAGGATCTTCCGATGTCAGACAGCAAGCGGATCACGGCTGGCAAGGCAGAGTTGCTGGAACTTGAAAAGGGATTCTGGACGGGCGACGCGGCCTACTATGCGGCCAATGTCGACACCGAATGCCTGGTGGCGTTTCCGCAGATGGCACAGGCGATGGACAATGCGGATCTCGCCAAGACCGCAACCAGGCCCAACCGCTGGCGCGACCTGAAAATCGACCTCAAGGGTATTATCGAGCCGGGCAGCGACATCATCATGCTGACCTACGAGGCACATGCGACACGCGAGAACGGCGAACCTTACGTCGCGCTGGTCAGCACCGGCTATGTCCATCGCGTCAACGGCTGGAAGATGATGTTCCATTCGCAGACGCCATTGGAAGCCGCCACTGGGAAGTAGGCTCAATCTTCAGGGATAGAATACGGCCTCGCCCTTCAGCGCGTCGGCCAGCATCTTTTCATATTTGCCGCGCGGCACGTCGACCGCGCCGAAGCGCTTGAGGTGCTCGGTGGTGAACTGGGTGTCAAGCAGAGCGAAGCCGCGTGCCTTCAAGCGCTCGACGAGATAGAAAAGGCAGGTCTTGGAAGCGTCCGTCTCCCTGGCGAACATGCTCTCGCCAAAAAACACCCGGCCGAGCGACACGCCATAGAGGCCACCGACCAGCCGGTCCTCGCGCCACGCCTCGACCGAATGACAATGGCCTATCCGATGCAACTCGACATAGGCTTCGCGGATCGGCGCATTGATCCAGGTCGAGCGCCGTTCCACGCGCTTTTCGGCGCAGCCGTCGATGGTCGCTTCGAAATCGAAATCGAAACGGATGTCGAAGGGGTTCTTCCTGATCGTTTTCCTGAGGCTTTTCGGCGCGTGAAAACCATCGAGCGGAATGATGCCGCGCGTCTCCGGCCGCACCCAGAACACCTCCGGGTCGCCGGCACTTTCGGCCATCGGGAAGACGCCCGAGGCGTATGCCTTGAGCAGAAGGTCGGTGGGGATGCGATAGCCGGGCGCGTAGGGGCGGGTCATCGCGTCTCCGCGCTAGTCTTCCTTGGCCAGGTATTTTTCCAGCCAGTGGATGTCGTAGTCGCCATTGGCGATGTCGGCATTGCCGACGAGATCGCGAAACAGCGGCAACGTCGTCTTGATGCCGTCGACGACGAACTCGTCCAGGGCGCGGCGCAGGCGCATCATGCACTCGACGCGATTACGCCCATGCACGATCAGCTTGCCGATCAGGCTGTCATAGTATGGCGGGATCTTGTAGCCGGAATAAACGCCGGAATCGACGCGGATGCCCAGGCCGCCCGGTGTGTGGAAATGGGTGATCGTGCCGGGCGAGGGGGTGAAGGTGCGCGGGTCCTCGGCGTTGATGCGGCATTCGATGGCGTGGCCGTTGAACTTGATGTCCTCCTGCTTCACCGAGAGGCCGCCACCGGAGGCGACGCGGATCTGCTCATGCACGAGATCGATGCCGGTGATCGCTTCCGTCACCGGATGCTCGACCTGCAGGCGCGTGTTCATCTCGATGAAGTAGAACTCGCCATTCTCGTAGAGGAACTCGATGGTGCCGGCGCCGGAATAGCCGAGATCGGCGATGGCCTTGGCGCAGATGCCGCCGATGCGGGCGCGCTCTTCGGCATTGAGGGCGGGCGAGGGCGCCTCTTCCCAGACCTTCTGGTGGCGGCGCTGCAAGGAACAGTCGCGCTCACCGAAATGCACGCCGCGGCCAAAGCCGTCACCGAACACCTGGACTTCGATATGGCGCGGCTTTTCCAGGTATTTTTCGATATAAACGGCATCGTCGCCGAACGCCGCACCGGCTTCCGTGCTCGCCGTCTGCAGGGCGATCTCCAGGTCAGCCTCGGTGAGGGCGACCTTCATACCGCGACCGCCACCACCGGCCGATGCCTTGATGATCACGGGGTAGCCGATCTCGGCGGCAATGCGCCTGGCTTCCTTCTGGTCGGTGACGGCGCCGTCCGAACCGGGCACAACCGGAATGCCGAGGCGCTTGGCGGTTCGCTTGGCCTCGATCTTGTCGCCCATGATGCGGATATGGTCGCCGGACGGACCGATGAAGGTGATGTTGTGCGCGGCCAGTATGTCGGCGAATTTGGCGTTCTCCGACAGGAAGCCGTAGCCCGGATGCACGGCGTCGGCGCCGGTGATTTCGCAGGCCGCAACGATCTGATGGATGTTGAGATAGCTGTCGCGCGATGGCGGCGGACCGATGCAGACGCTCTCGTCGGCGAGCCGCACATGCATGGCGTCGGCATCGGCGGTCGAATGCACCACCACCGTCTGGATGCCGAGTTCCTTGCAGGCGCGCAGCACCCGGAGGGCGATTTCGCCGCGATTGGCGATGAGGATCTTCTGAAACATCAGGCCCGCTCTATTCGATCACGACGAGCGGCATGCCATATTCGACCGGCTGCGAATCCTCGAAAAGGATCGCGGTCACCGTGCCGGCACGTGGCGAGGGGATCTGGTTCATCGTCTTCATCGCTTCGATGATCAGCAGCGTCTGGCCTTCCTTGACCTTCTGGCCGACTTCGATGAACGCCTTGGCGTCCGGCGACGGCGCCAGGTAGGCGGTGCCGACCATCGGCGAGGTGACTGCGTTCTTGGAAATATCTGCCACAACGGGCAGAGCTGCGGAGGCAGCTTGCGCTGCTGCCGGCGCATAGGCCTGCTGCGGCGCTGCGATTGCATGAACAGCCGGCGCCTGCCGCGAGACGCGCACCTTCAGGTCGCCCAGTTCAACCTCGATCTCGGTGAGATTGGTGTCGTTCAGTATGCCCGCCAGATCGCGGATCAGTTGCTGGTCAACACCGGTCTTCTTTATCGACATTTTCGAGCCTTCTGTTTGTTGGCCGGTCATAGGCGTGCGGCCAGCGCCTGTAGCGCCAGCGTATAGCCGAGCGGCCCAAAGCCACAGATCATGCCGACGGCGACCGGCGCGACCATGGAGATGTGGCGGAATGGTTCCCGCGCATGGATGTTGGAAAGATGAACTTCGGCCACCGGCAACGGCGCGACGGCGCGGATGGCGTCGTGGATGGCAATCGAGGTGTGGCTGTAGGCGCCCGGATTGATGACGATGCCGACAGCCTTGTCGCCAGCTTCCTGAATCCAGTCGACAAGGTCGCCCTCATGGTTCGACTGGCGGAAATCGATCTCGAACCCCAGCGCCTCGCCTGCCTGCTTGCAGTCGTCGGCGATCGCGGCAAGCGTCTTGCCGCCATAGATGCCCGGCTCGCGCTTGCCGAGCGCGTTGAGATTGGGACCGTTCAGGACGAAAACCGTTTTCAAAAAGCCGACCTTTCCCGGCGCCGTCATCAAGCCGGCGCGCTGGGCCCTCTATAATGGGCATAGCCGCCCGCGGAAAGAGCACAAGTGCGTTCTTTCACTGTCCACAACAGGCGGAAATGTGCCCGTGAGAAATAGCTGGCGAGCAAGATCAGAGCGCGGCTTTCGCCGCCTCGATCTTTTCTGCCAGCACTTCCTGCCCGAGTGCTCCGAACACCACCTCGTTGCCGATGACATAGGACGGCGTTCCGGTGATCGCCAGCTTGTTGGCAAGATCGTAGGTCTTGGCGAGGGCCTCGTTGATTGTCGGGTCCTTCATCTTCTCGCGCAGCGCCGCTTCGTCGGCGCCGAGCGACAGCGCGACCTTGATTGCCGACGCCTCGGTGGCGCGTCCCTGGCCGCCGAGCAACGCATTGTGGAACTCGCCG
>NZ_RZQI01000372.1:0-5540 GCF_003998335.1 Mesorhizobium sp. M7A.F.Ca.CA.002.05.1.1
GTGCGCGCCACCGTGTCGATGAGAAACGGCTCGAACGGCTCGCCGCAAGTGCTGCGCGCATAGGCCTCGACATCGGCGCCGCTGAAGGTTTCCTGCCCCGCGAGGTGCATATGCGGGCTCGGCTTGAATCCGTTGCCGACCTCCTCGGGCGAGACGGGCGGCGTGCCGGTGATCATCAGGCCAAGCAGGCCGGGAAAGCGGTCGATCATCTCAAGCCCGATATGGCCGCCGAGCGACCAGCCGAAGACGATGGCCTTGTCGATGCCGAGCAGCCCAAGCACTTCGGTCATGGCATCGGCATAGCCTTCCATGCTGTAGGAACGCTCAGGATCGATCGCATCGCCGGACGCTCCGTGGCCGGGCAGGTCGGGAGCGATCAGGTGGTAGCGCTCGCCCAACGGGCCGTCCAACTGGTTGCGGAAAACGGCGCTGGAAGATGAATTGCCGTGGATCAGCATGACAGCGGTGCCCTGGCCACTGGTCTGGCGCACCGCGATCTTGCCGTGGCTGGTGTCAAGGGTCTTCTGCGCGATCGTCATTGTCCGCTCCGTTATAATTGCCTTGTTTTAGTGCAGTTGCGCAGCAAAGCGCCACGGCTTCCATACCTTTGCGGGAACCATCTTCCCGGCCAGGTTGCGTTGAAAAATCCTTTTCAAATAAGAACAATTATGCGTAGATTGTCAATTATCCAACTCCCGATGAACGGGAGGAAACAGGGAACAGCACGATGAAGCCCAAATCCGCCGCAAGTCGAATCCGCCATATGCTGATGAGCACCACGCTGATCGGCATGTTTGCCGCATCAGCCGCCCCCGCCTTTGCCGACGTCGTCAAGATCGGCCTGCTTGCGCCGCTGACCGGCCCTGCCGCGGCGGACGGCCAGGAATTCCAGCGCGGCGTGCAGATGGCCATCGACGAGGCCAACGCAGCCGGCGGCGTTGCCGGGGATACGTTCGAACTGGTGGTCGGCGACGTCAAGGATCAGTCCGCCGGCAACGTCACCAGCGCGGTCGAGCGCCTGCTTGGCGATCCGGGCGTGCACTTCATGCTGACCGGCTATGCCAGCCTGACCAATTTCGAGATCGACAACATGGCCGAGGCGGAAATGCCCTACATGCTGGCGGCCACCTCGCAGCAGACCAGGGACATCATCGCGCCGAGCCCCGACAAATATATGTGCTGCTGGTCGCTGACCCCTTCCTTCGACGCCTACAACACCGACGTAACCCTGTTCGTCGAGAAGCTCGCGGCCGATGGCAAGATCACCCTGCCGACCAAGAAGGTCGCCATCATCTCGTCCGACAACGCCTATTCGAAGACCATCTCCGAAGGCATGAAGAAGACCTTCAAGGAGAAGGGCTGGACCATCACCGTCGACGAGATCGTGCCATTCGGCGAAGTGACCGACTGGCGTTCGATCCTCGCCAAGGTGCGCGAGAACGTTCCCGATGTCGTCATCAACACCGACTATCTGCCCGGCAATTCGGCGTCGTTCCTGAACCAGTTCCTCGAGCAGCCGACCAAGAGCCTCGTCTTCCTGCAATACGCACCGAGCGTTCCGGAATTCGTCGAGCTGACCGGCAAGAAGTCGGATGGTGTCATCTACAACCTGCTCGGCGGCGCGCTGACGACGCCGAAGAACCCGCGCGCCGATGAGGTGGCGGCCAAGTTCAAGGCAAAATACGGCGTCGAGAGCGGCACCTACGGCGTCGGCCTCTACGAAATGACCAATGTCTATTTCGACGCGGTCAAGAAGGTCGGCGGCGCATCCGACCATGCGGCGATCATGAAGGCGCTGTCGGAGACCGACAAGCAGGTCGCGGAAGGGCGGCTGAAATTCGATCCCGCCACCCACCTTGCCACGCAGGGCGACGACTATATTCCAATCACCTTCTTCCAGATCTGGGATGGCCAGCGCACGCTGATCTCGCCGGAAAAATACGCCACCGGCGCCTTCAAGCTCCAGCCCTGGATGAAGTAGGGAATGGCCCTGCTTGAACTGGACGACGTGTCGAAGGCCTTCGGTTCGCTGAAGGCCGTCGACGGCGTGTCGTTCAAGGTCGAAGCCGGCGAGATCTTCGGCATCGCCGGCCCGAACGGCAGCGGCAAGAGCACGCTGTTCAACATCATCACCGGCATCCCGTTCGGCCCCGACCGGGGCCAGATCCGCTTTGACGGTCTTGCCATAAACGGCAAATCGGGACACGCGATCGCGCGCCTCGGCCTTGCCCGCACGTTTCAGCGCGAGACCAGCTTCGACGGGCTGACCGTGTTCGAGAACGCGCTGATCGGCGCCAGCTACGGCAAGCAGGAAAAAACGGCCGTGGCAGCTCGCGATGCCGCCGCCGAGGCGCTGGAATTCGTCGGGCTCGGGTCCGCGTCCTTCGGGCGGCTGGCCGGAGAGTTGTCCGTCTTCGAGCGCAAATGCCTGATGCTGGCCACCGCGATCGCCATGAAGCCACGCATGCTCTTGCTCGACGAGCCGGCATCGAGCCTGACCAAGCCCGAGATCGAGACGTCTATCGGCCTGATCCGCCGCACCGCCGAACGCGGCATCACCATCCTTCTGATCGAGCACGTGCTGACCTTCCTGATGAGCCTTTCGCAACATCTGCTGGTGCTCAACAATGGCCGCGTCCTGGCCGCTGGCGACCCGGCCGGCGTGATCGCCGACCCGCGCGTCATCGAAGCCTATCTCGGCACCAGGAGATCGGCGGCGTGAACCCCATTCTCAGCGTCGAAGGCGTCACCGCCGGCTATGGCCGCGTCACCGTGCTGCACGATATCTCGCTGGAGGCCGGCCGTTTCGGCAATGTCGGCCTGTTCGGCCCCAACGGCCATGGCAAGACGACGCTGCTGCGCGCAGTCTCCGGGCTGCTGCAGCCGAAGAGCGGCCGCATTCTGTTCGACGGGCAAGACATTGCCGGCCGCAGCGCACGCGCCATCGTCGGCGCCGGTCTGATCCATGTGCCGCAAGGCAACCGGCTGTTTCCCGATCTCTCGATCGCCGACTGCATGGCGCTCGGCGCCTATTCGCCAAGGGCCCGGCCGCATGAGGCGGAGAACCGTGAGAAGGTGATCAAGCTGTTTCCGAAACTGGCGGAACGCTGGCGCCAGCGCGTGCGCACATTGTCGGGCGGCGAGCGCCAGATGGTGTCGATCGGCACCGCGCTGATGAGCCATCCGCGCCTGCTGATCCTGGACGAGCCGACGCTGGGGCTGGCGCCCAAGATCAAGGACGAACTCTGCGCCTCCGTCATGGACATTTCGCGCGGCGGCGTGCCGCTGATCGTCGTCGAGCAGGATATCGAATTCCTGCTGGAGCTGACGCAGCAACTCTACCTCGTCAACCATGGCGCGGTGGCGACCGAGATCAAGCCGGGCGAAAGCCTCGACCACGGCGAGATCATGTCGATGTATTTTGGCCATTAGGAAAATCCGAAGATGAGCGCATTGGCGGAAATCCTGTTCGGCGGCCTGTTCCAGGGCTCGCTCTACGCCATGATGGCGGTCGGGCTGGCTCTGGTCTGGACGACGATCGGCGTGTTCAATTTCAGCCATGGCGTGTTCATGATGCTGGGCGCCTACATCGCCTGGCAGCTGGTCGAACTCGGCCTGCCGGCGGCGGTCGCCTTTCCGATCGCCGTCGTCGTCATGGCCGGCGTCGGCTGGATCCTGCAGGCGAGCGTCGTGCGGCCGCTGATCGGCCGACCCAACATCGTGCTGGTCGTCGTCATCACCACGCTGGCGGCCGGGTCGCTGATCGAGAACGGCGCGCTGACCATCTGGGGACCGCGCTCGAAACAGATCCCGGCGCTGATCGCCGGCAACGCCACCATCGGGGGCGTCGGCGTCTCCCTGCACCAGATCGCCATCATCGTGATCACGCCGCTGATCCTGGCCGCACTTTGGGTGTTCCTCAACCGCACGCGGCTGGGGCTGGCGCTCCGCGCCGTGGCGCAAAATGAAGATGCCAGCCACCTTGTCGGGCTGAACGTCACCGCGCTCTATGGGCTGGCCTTCGCCATTGCCGCTTCGCTGGCCGGGCTCGCCGGCATCTTCATGGGCGGCTACCGTTTCATGTCGCCGGTGATGGGCAGCGACCCGCTGCTCAAGGCGCTGATCGTCGTCGTTTTCGGCGGCATATCGAGCGTATCGGGTCCGATCTTCGCCGCCTATCTGATCGGCTTCTTCGAGGCAGCCTGCAGCTATTATTTCGGCTTGTACTGGACGCCGGCACTGCTGTTCGGCGTGCTCATCCTGACCCTGATGGTGCGCCCCGAGGGCATCTTTGCCAGCCGCTCCCGAGGCCTAGCATGACCGACACGACATCGCTGATCGCGCCTGGCCACGCCGAGGCGGCAACCCCGATCGCTCCAGGCCGCACGCCGTGGAAGCAGGAGGCCATCGGCTTCGTGCTCGGCTTCGCCCTGCTGGCGCTGCTGCCGCTGATCTTCGGTGACACCTATGCCCGCCACATCCTGATCATGGCCTTCATCTATGCGATCGTCGCCTCGAACTGGGACCTCAGCCTCGGTTATGGCGGCGTCTTCAATTTCGGCCATCTGGCGCTGTTCGGCATCGGCGTCTATGCCTACAGCCTGCTGACCAAGCTGGCCGAATTCGACCCGTGGATCGCGCTGTTTGCCAGCGGTGTCATCGCAACCCTGGCGGCGATCCTGGTGACCATCCCGATCCTGCGGCTGAAGGGCATCTACATCATCCTGGTCACTTTCGGCTTCGCGCAGCTGGTGATGCAGGTGATCATCAGCCAGTCGGCCATCACCGGCGGCACGCAAGGGCTGGTGCGCATTCCCGGACTCTATATCTTCGACCATAACATGGTCCGCGACGGCAAATCAGCCTATTTCTACATCGCGCTGGCACTGCTGGTGGCAAGTACGCTGTTCCTGCGCGTGTTTGTGCGCTCACGCGCCGGGGCCAGTATCGTCGCCTTGCGCGACAATGAGGAATACGCCATCAGCCGCGGCGTCTCGATCGTGCGCCAGCGCATGCTGACGCTTGCCGCGAGCGCCTTCTTCACCGGCATCGCCGGCGCCTTTTACGCCGCCTACCAGCGCAATGCCTCGATCGACGTCTTCGGCATGAGCCTGGCGACCATCATCCTGTCGATGGTGCTGCTTGGCGGCACCAGCACCATCTACGGCGCCATCGTCGCCTCCTTCGTGCTGACGATCTTCGCCGAATGGATGGCCGATTTCGGCGCGTGGCGGCCGATGATCACGGCGATGCTGATCATCGGCGTGATGCTGGCCTACCCGAGCGGCCTGGTCGGCATGATCAAGGCTTCATGGGGCGCCGTCGCCGGACGCCTGAAACGCCCGGGCTGATCGTTTCGGAATAGCGGCTGCGCCTCAGCGGATGCCGCACCAGTCGATGGCCGAAGCGGCGATCACCTTGGCGGTCTCGACCACCGATTCGACCTCGACATATTCGTCGGAACCGTGAAACCCGTCGCCTGAGGGGCCGAAGATGACACCGTCGACGCCGGCGCCGGCATAGTGCGCGGCATCGCACAC
>NZ_RZQI01000373.1:0-5538 GCF_003998335.1 Mesorhizobium sp. M7A.F.Ca.CA.002.05.1.1
GTGCCATTCGCGGCCGTCATCGCCATGCAGGAAGACATGGTCGGCGAGATCCCTGACGCTGCGGATCGGCCGGTTGTTGATCAGTGTCGGGCTGACCACGGGAAACAGTTCGAGGCCCGACCATTTGCGCATCCAGCAATCGGTCCAGCTGCCGTCGCCATAATGCACGCAGACATCGATGGTGGGTGCCCGCAAATCCTTGGGATCGTTGGAAGGGATAAGCGTCAGCCTTATGTCGGGATATTGCGCCATGAAACTGCCGAGCCGCGGTGTCATCCACAACAACAGAAGCGCCGGCACGCAGGAGACCGAAAGTGTGCCGCTGCTCGCCGGCCTTGTCATGCGCTGGGTGGCGGCGGCGATGCCGTCGAAGGCTGTCGACACCGCGGGCAGAAGCTCCGCGCCATGCGGTGTCAGTTTGACCCGCTGGCCGGCCCGCTCGAACAGCTTGACACTGAGCGACTGCTCGAGCGCCTTGATCTGATGGCTGACGGCGCCATGGGTGACATTCAGCTCAATGGCCGCCTTGGTCAGCGAGCCATGCCGGGCCGTTGCCTCGAAGGCGCGCAGCGGATTAAGCGGTGGCAGGCGCTTGGTCATGGGTATCAACTTTATTGTGAGATTTTCTCACAGAAAACACCCTAACAATATCAATTGATTTTTCAATGCCGCTGCCGGACACTGAACCTGGAACAGCATCAAGACGTGAAATCTGCAGGCAGCCAGCGGGACAGCGGCCCGGCCGGATGACGGTCGGTTCGCAGGCGTCATCCGCGGCGGCACTGCATCAGCCCAGGAGGAGCGGATATGGGATACGATCGCGGCAAGCTCGACGCGTTGCGTCGCAAATATGGTGAAAGCCATGGCGGCGAGATGTTCGACCCGAAATTCCGCAAGGTGGCCGACAAGATCTTCTCCAAAAGTGGCACGCGGCTGGCGCCCTATTCAGGCATCCCGACCTTCCTCGCCGCGCCCTACCGCGAAATATCGGCCGACAATCCGGATTTCGGTGATTTGCAGGTGGCGATGATCGGCGTGCCGATGGATCTCGGCGTCACCAACCGGCCAGGCTCGCGCTTCGGGCCGCGAGCGCTGCGTGCCATCGAGCGCATCGGCCCCTACAATCACGTGCTGGAATGCGCGCCCACACATGAGCTCCGGGTCGCCGACATCGGCGACACGCCGTTCCGCAGCCGCTACCGGCTTGAGACAAGCCATGAGGATATCGAGCGGCGCACCAACCAGATCGTCGATGCCGGCGTCATCCCGCTTTCGATCGGCGGCGACCATTCGATCAGCCACCCGATCCTGAAGGCCGTTGGCAAGAAAGCTCCGGTCGGGTTGATCCATATCGACGCCCACTGCGACACCAGTGGCCTGTTCGACATGACCAAGTTCCACCATGGCGGCCCGTTCCGCAACGCGGTGCTTGACGGCGTGCTCGACCCGACGCGCACGATCCAGATCGGCATCCGCGGCTCGGCCGAATATCTGTGGGAGTTCACCTACGAGTCCGGCATGACCGTGGTGCATGCCGAGGAGGTGACCGGTCTCGGCATTCCGGCCATCATCGAGAAGGCGCGCAGAATAGTCGGCGACGGCCCGACCTATGTGTCCTTCGATATCGACAGCGTCGACCCGGCCTTCGCGCCGGGCACCGGCACGCCGGAAGTTGGCGGGCTGACGACGCGCGAAGTGCTCGAACTGCTGCGCGGCCTCAAGGGTCTCAACATCGTCGGCGGCGACGTCGTCGAGGTGGCGCCGCAATATGACGCGACCACCAACACGGCGCACGCCGCCGCACAGGTGCTGTTCGAGATATTGAGCCTGATGGTGTTCAGCCCGGCTGTCACCGGCAAGGGATCCTGACCTCTACCAATCCGAACGAAGGCGGCCGCCGCGCTGGAGCCGGCGGCCGTATCCAACAAACAAGCGTCCAGACAGGGGAATAACAATGACAATCCGCAAGACATTTGCCTCCATCGCCGCCGTGCTGATGCTTGGCACCGCCGGTTTCGGCTTCGCCACACAAGCCGCAAGCGCCGATGCGCTGGCGGACATCACCAAGGCCGGCACCATCAATGTCGGCGTCTTCGCCGATTTCCCGCCCTTCTCCTCGGCCAGCGCCGACATGAGCCTCAAGGGCTATGACATGGATGTCGCGCAATACATTGCCGATACGCTCAAGGTGAAGCTCAACCCCATCGCCGTCACCGGCCAGAACCGCATCCCGTATCTGAACGACAAGCGCGTCGACATCCTGATGAGCGTCGGCTACTCGAAGGAACGCGAACAGGTCATCGACTTCGCCGCCGCGTACGCGCCCTACTACATCGCCGTGATCGGTCCGGCGGCTCTGACGGTCAAGGGCAAGGAAGACCTCGCCGACAAGTCGATCGCCGTCAATCGTGGCACGCTGGAAGATACCTCGCTCACCGAGGCAGCACCGGCGTCGGCCGACATCAAGCGCTTCGACAACTACAATTCGGTGATCCAGGCCTTCATCTCCGGCCAGACGCAGCTGATGGTCGTCGGCAACGATGTCGGCGCGCAGGTGCTGGCCAAGCAGGACGCACTGAAGCCGGAGCAGAAGTTCCAGCTTCTGACCTCGCCCTCGCATATCGGCCTCAACAAGAATGAGGACGGCCTGAAGAAGGCGGTCAACGATGCCATCGCCAAGATGCTGGCCGACGGCAAGCTGGATGAAAGCTCGAAAACCTGGCTGAAGACGCCGCTCAATCCCGAAAACCTCAAGGATTGAGTTTCCGTGGCCTTTGCCTGGCTCCCGGGTGCTCTGGGCGACATCGCGCACGGCGCGGCCACGACGATCCTGCTGATCGCCGTGACCACGCTGGCCGGAACGCTGCTCAGCATCCTGGGTGCCGCGGGGCGACGAAACGGCCCGGTTCTGCTCAAGCGGGCAATCGCCTGTTACGTCGAGGTGATGCGCAACACGCCGTTCCTGGTGCAGCTGTTCTTCATCTTTTTCGGGCTGCCCAGCCTCGGCATCCGGCTCGACCCGCTCCTGGCCGCCATGCTGGCGATGACGCTCAACATGGCGGCCTACACGATCGAGATCGTCGGCGCCGGGCTTGACGCCGTGCCCGGCGGACAGACAGAAGCAGCGCTCGCGCTTGGGCTGCGGCCCCGCCAGGTGTTCATCAAGATCGTGCTGCCGCAGGCGCTCAAGGTGATCTTTCCGGCGCTGACCAGCCAGATCGTCATCATGATGCTGGAGTCGGCCGTGGTGTCGCAGATCGCCGTGCGTGAACTGACCTACGAGGCCGACATGCTGCAGGCGCGCACCTTCCGCTCCTTCGAGACCTATTTCGTCGTGACGCTGGTCTATCTCGCTCTGTCGATGGCCTTGCGCCGGCTGCTGGTGTCAGGCGGGCGCCGTGCGCTCGGAGCCGGCGTATCATGATCGAGTTCACCTCCTGGGACATCGTGCGCAACCTGCTGCTCGCCGCCCGCTGGACGGTGCTGCTATCGCTGGCCGCCTTCATCGGCGGCGGCATCGTCGGCCTGGTCGTGCTATTCTTCAGGATCGCCAAAAACAAGTGGAGCAGGCGCATAGCCTCGGGCTACATCGCCCTGTTCCAGGGAACGCCGCTCTTGATGCAGCTGTTCCTGATGTTCTTCGGGCTGCCGATGCTCGGCCTGCGCATCGAACCGTGGACGGCGGCGGCGCTCGGCCTCACCTTCTTCGCCAGCGCCTATCTCGCCGAAATCTGGCGCTCCGGCGTCGCGGCGCTACCCCTGGGGCAATGGGACGCCGGCGCAAGCCTTGGCCTGCACTATCTGCAGGAGCTGAGGCTGATCATCCTGCCGCAGGCCTTTTCGATCACCCGCGCACCCACCGTCGGCTTCCTGGTTCAGCTGATCAAATCGACCGCGCTCACTTCGATCATCGGCTTCGAGGAGCTGGTGCGGACCTCCAACGCCATCAACAATGCGACCTTCGAACCGTTCAAGGTCTACGGGCTGGTGGCTCTGATCTTCTTCGTCATGTGCTTTCCGCTGACGCAATACGCCCGCAGGCTCGAGAAACAGGCGGCTGCTCGCTGACGCGCCAAGGCAGCGCTCGATTTCAGGCCGGCAGCCCAAGCTGCTTGCGCAGGCTCTTGTCGAATGCGGACGCGGGGACGAAACGACGCAGGAAACTGACCTGGCGCGCCATTTTTCCCGCCGCATAGCGTTTCTTCGGCGCAGGATCGGTCGCCGCGGCCAAAACGGTGCTGGCGACCACTTCGGGCGCATCGCCTTTTTCCATCGATTTCCGCACGGATACAGTCATCCCGGCACGCGCGGAGTCGTAGATTTCGAGCGACCGGTCGGGGGCGGCAAGATTGTCCTCGAATGCCGTGCGGGTATAGGCGGGCTCCACCAGCGAAACGCGGATGCCGAACGGGCGCAATTCGTGATCGAGCGACTCCGAATAACCCTCGATGGCATGTTTGGTCGCCGAGTAGAGTGCGAAATAGGGAGCGGGGATGAGCCCCTGCACCGAACTCAAATTCACGATTCTGCCCTTCCCTTGGCGCCGCATTGCCGGCAGCACCGCGTTGGTCACACGCAAGACGCCGAAGACGTTCACGTCGAACAGCACCTTAGCCTGGGCGGTCGAGGACTCCTCTGCGCCGCCAAACAGGCCCATGCCGGCATTGTTGACAAGCAGGTCGATGCGTCCGGCCTTGGCCAGAACGTCATCGACCATTGTCGCAACGGACGCGTCGTCGGTCACGTCGCAGGTCAGCATGGTAACGCCGGCGGATGGCCGGGAGGCCGCGCGACGGCTGGTTCCGAAGACGCGAAAGCCGGCGCCTAGCAAGGCATCGGCGGTAGCGCGCCCGATGCCGGAAGATGCCCCTGTGACCAGGGCGACGCCAGGGTTGGTCTTGTTCATGGAAATCATATCCTTCTTTGCGTTGGATCGGATTGGGAAAAGCATGAGAGGCCGGGGCAAAGGGCGTTGGTCATGACTGCGTCTGGCCACCGGTTAGTTCCAGCGTCTGAACAGGGCGCTGGCATTCACGCCGCCAAAGCCGAAGCCATTGGAGATCGCGTACTCCATCTCCATGGGCCGGGGCGCGTTTGCGACGAAGTCGATTCCGTCGCCGGCCGGATCGGCCTCGCCAAGGTTGAGGGTTGGCGGGGCGACCTGATCCCTGAGCGCCAGGATTGCGAAGATCGCACCAAGCCCGCCGGCCGCTCCGAGCAAATGTCCGGTCGCCGATTTCGTGGCGCTGACAGCTATCGCGAAATCGCGCCCGAACACGCTCTTGATCGCTTCGATCTCACCCAGGTCGCCGACTGACGTTGATGTCGCATGCGCATTGAGATGACGAACCTCGCGTGGCGAAATCCCTGCATGGGCAATCGCGATCTGCATGGCCCGGCGCGCGCCGTCGCCGTCCTCTGGTCCGGAGGTGACGTGGTGGGCATCGGCGGTTGTGCCGTAGCCGACGAGCTCAGCCAACGGCTTTGCGCCGCGCGCCAACGCGTGGTCCAATGCCTCGATGACCAGCACGCCGGCTA
>NZ_RZQI01000374.1:0-5538 GCF_003998335.1 Mesorhizobium sp. M7A.F.Ca.CA.002.05.1.1
GGATACAGCGCCGCGGCACTCGGGGCGGCCGCCGTCGGCCTGCCGCAGATCGCCAAGGCAGCGGCCGGCGAACTGACCATCGCCTACAACGTCAACTTGCCATCCTGGGATCCGACCACCGGCCCGTCGGCCGTCAACCCGACCATCCAGGGGCTTTACCAGTCGGTGTTCGACCAATTCATCCCGCAGAAGCCCGATTTGTCCTTCGCGCCTGGCCTGCTCACCGAATGGGGCTGGAACGACGACCGCACCAAGATCATGATGACGGTGCGCGAAGGCGTGACCTGGCATGACGGCTCGCCGTTCACGGCCGAGGACGTCGTCTGGTCGCTGCAGCGGGCAGGCGACGAGAAGACGGGCAACCCGATCCAGTTCGTCTGGAAGAACGTCAACAACTTCAAGATCGACGGCAACAAAATCACGGGCGACGTCGTGCAGTTCGACCCGGTCTATTTCAAATGGATGTCGTTCCTGACCGGCTACATCATGCCGAAGGCCTACTACGAGAAGGTCGGCGCCGAAGGTTTCGAGAAGGCGCCGATCGGCACCGGCCCCTACATGGTGGAAAAGTTCGAGCGCAACGCCTTCCTGCGGCTCAAGGCCAATCCGAACTATTGGGGCGGCAAGCCGGCCTTCGAGAATGTGACGATCAAGTTCGTCGCCGACGCGGCAAGCCGCGTCGCCGAGATCGAATCCGGCTCCTCGCAAGTGACGCTCGAAATTCCCTATGAGGAGTATGACCGGCTGATCGCCAAGGACGGGCTGGCCGGCTCGTGCAAGAACGTTTCCGACATCGGCATGATCTTCTTCAACGACATCGAGGCGATGCTGGACAAGAACGTCCGCCAGGCCGCCGTGATGGCCGTCGACAAGAAACTTCTGGTCGATCGCCTGCTGCGCGGCTACGGCCAGCCGATCGATACGCTGGAAACGCCGGAATACGCATCCTACGACGCGTCGATCAAGGTCGAGCACAATCCGGAAAAGGCCAAGGAATTGCTCGCCGCTTCCGGCTATTCGCCGGAAAAGCCGGTCAAGTTCACCATCCAGACGACCAAGGGCTTCAAGCCCAAGGACTATGAGATGATCCAGGCGATCGTCGGCATGTGGCGCAAGGTCGGCATCGAGGCGACGATCGAAGTCTACGAGATCGCCAAGCACTACGAACTGCGCGCCGCCGACAAGCTGGCGCCGTCCGCCTTCTACAATTGGGGCAATGCCATCGGCGATCCGACCACCTCGACCGGCTTTGCCATGTACGGCCCGAGCCCGCATTCGGTGTGGGACAGCCAGGATTTGATCGACATGATCAACCCGCTGTGGGGCGAAAAGGACGAGGCCAAGCGCATCGCCGGCTGGAAGGCTGTCGACAAATACATCGCCGAGCAGGCCTATGTGCTGCCGCTGATCCAGTATGCGCAGCCGATCGTGCATGCCAAGGGCGTCAATGTGGTGCAGCATGTGTCCGGCGCGCTGCTGCCGGCCCTGATGACCCCGGCCTGACATCGGCCTGGAATTGCCGCGCGCCGTCCATAGCGACGGCGCGCATTTCTATCCGGCATACGAGCCAACGAGCTCCTGCAAAGATTTACATGCTCCTGCAACGATTCCTGATCCGCCTTCTGACGATGCTGATCACGCTGTTCGGCGTGGCCGTCGTCGTCTTTGTCGTGATCCGCGTCGCACCCGGCGATCCGATCGCCATGATGCTGCCGCCCGGCGCGACGGATGCCGACATTGCCCGGCTGCGCGCGCTCTACGGCCTCGACAAGACCATCGTCCAGCAATTCTTCATCTGGCTGTCGGGCGTGGCCCGGGGCGATTTCGGCACTTCGATTTCGCTGCGGCAGGATGTGCTGGGTCTCGTCTTCAACCGGCTGCCGGCGACGCTGGAACTCGCCATCGTCGCGCTTGTGATGGCGGTGGCGATCGGCGGCACGACGGCGATCATCGGCGCGCGCGAACGCGGCACGGCGGTCGAGGTCGGCATCGACATCGCCAGCGGCGCGGCGCTTTCGATTCCCGATTTCCTGTGGGGCCTGGTGCTGATCCTGTTGTTCGGCGTGCTGGTGCCGATCTTCGACATTTCCGGGCGGGTGTCGCCGCAACTGGACCTGCCCTTCGTCACCCAGTTCTATCTGTTCGAGAGCCTGTTGCGCCTGCGCCTCGACCTCACCTGGGATCTGCTGAAGCACATGCTGATGCCGGCCGTGGCGCTGGCGCTGCCGCTGGCAGCAATCATCTCGCAGCTGCTGAAACAGTCGCTGAAGGAAGTGCTCGACCTCGACTACGTCGTGCTGGCACGGGTGAAGGGTTTTTCGGAAACGCAGGTCATCCTGCGCGAGGCCTTGAAGAATGCCGCTTTGCCGACGCTGACACTGGTCGGCGTGCAGTTCACCTTCCTGATCGGCGGCACCGTCATCGTCGAACGGCTGTTCTCCTATGAGGGCCTCGGCAATATGGCGATCGACGCCGTCATCAACCGCGACCTGCCGCTGATCCAGGGCATCGTGCTGGTCTTCGCGCTGCTGTTCGTGCTGATCAATCTCAGCGTCGACATGATGTATGCGCTGCTCAATCCGAGGCTGCGCCATGGATGAGGGCCGTGCTCGAAGGCGAGGTGTGTCGCCACGCCTGTGGCTGGCCGGCGGCTGGCTGCTGCTGGCGCTTCTGGCGGCAATCTTCGCGCCGCTGGTCGCGCCGCAGGATCCGCTGGCGCAGGATCTGATGCTGGAGCGGTTGCCGCCATTCTGGATGAATGGAGCCGAACCCGGCTATTGGCTCGGCACCGACAGCCTCGGCCGCGATCTGTTGTCGAGGCTGATCTTTGGCGGCCGCATCGCCTTCATCGTCGCCTTTTCCGCAGCCGTCGCTGCGTGCCTGGTCGGCTCGACGCTAGGCCTGATCGCAGGCTATTTCGGCGGTTGGGCCGACCGCATCATCTCGCGCGTCGTCGATGTCTGGATGGCCTTTCCGCCGGTGCTGTTCGCCATATTGCTGGTGGCGGTGCTCGGCACGGGCTTGAGTTCCGTCATCCTGGCCATCGCCATCATCGACTGGACGCGTTTCTGCCGGGTGATCCGTGCCGAGACAATGGGTCAGTCGCGCATGGACTATGTCGAGAATGCCCGCATTGCCGGCTACGGCCGCATCGGCATCATGCTGCGCGAAGTGCTGCCCAATGTGGTGCCGTCGATCGTCGCATTGCTGTCGCTGGAAATGGGCATCGCCGTTATCGTCGAGGCGATCCTGTCCTTCGTCAATCTGTCGATCTCGACCGACGATCCGACCTGGGGAGGCATCATCGCCGAGGGCCGGCTGTCGATCCATCAGGCCTGGTGGGTGCTGGTGTTCCCGCTGATCACGCTGATCCTGACCGTGCTGTCGTTCAGCCAGTTCGGCGAGGCGCTGAAGACGCGTTTCGATCCGGTGCTGCGATGAGCGCCTGCCTCGACATCAGGGATTTGAGCGCGGTGCTGCCCAACGGCCAGCGCGTATTGCGCTCGGTGTCGCTCTCCGTCCAGCCCGGCGAGGTCCGCGCGCTGGTCGGCGAAAGCGGCGCCGGCAAGACGATGATCGGCAAGGCGGTGCTCGGTGTGCTGCCGTCGAGCGTGCGCATTGTCGAAGGCGACATGCTGCTCGAGGGTGAAGACCTCGGCAAATTGCAGCCCAAGGCACGACGCACGCTGATTGGGGCGCGCACGGCGCTGATCCCGCAGGACCCGCTGACCGCGCTCAACCCGTCGCGGCGCATCGGCTCGCAGATGACCGACCGGCTGGTGCGCATCCTCGGCTGGAGTGGCGAGAAGGCCGATACCCGCATCCGGCAATTGCTGGACGAGGTGCAAATCCGCGATCCCGACCGCGTGCTGAAAAGCTATCCGCACGAACTGTCCGGCGGCATGCGCCAGCGCGTGCTGATCGCTGCGGCCTTCGCCGCGGAGCCAAGGCTGATCGTCGCCGACGAGCCGACCACGGCGCTTGATGTGACCGTGCAAAAACAGATCCTGCGGCTGATCGTGCAGTTGCAGCGCGAGCATGGCACGGCGATCCTGTTCGTCACCCATGATCTCGGCGTCGTCGCCAAGATCAGCCAGAGAGTCTCGGTGCTTTATGCCGGCAAGGTGGTGGAGGAGGCCGACACGGCTGCCCTCTTCGCAGCACCGCAGCATCCCTACACGCGAGCGCTGATGGCGGCGACGCCACGCTACACCGATCCTTTCGCCTCGCTGAAGCCGGTGGACGACGAAGTCCTCGCAGGGCTTGCTTCAGAGATCGCTGCCGCAGACCAGGCCTGGAGGCGGTCGCATGGTTGAACCGTTGTTCTCCGTGCGCGGGCTGAAGGTCGCGCTGCCCGACATGACGCGCAAGCCGCTGATCGGCCGCGCGCCCTTGGTCGAAATCCTGAAGGGCCTGGATTTCGACCTGCCCAGGGGCTCGGTGACCGGCATCGTCGGCGAATCCGGATCCGGCAAATCGACGCTCGGCCGTGCTCTGGTGCGGTTGCTGGAACCGAGCGCCGGCAGCATAACTTACGACGGCCGCGACATCACGCATCTGCCGGAAGCGGAACTGCGGCCACTGCGGCGCAATCTGCAGATGATTTTCCAAGATCCGATGTCGTCGCTCAACCCGCGCCGCACCATTGCAAGCATTATCGCCGCGCCACTCAAGCAAAATGGCCTCGGCGACAATCTCAAGGCGCGCGTTGCCGAGGCGCTGCAGCGCGTCGGCCTGCCGCAAAGCTTCGCCAACCGCTATCGCCACGAATTATCGGGCGGCCAGCGCCAGCGCGTCGGCATTGCGCGGGCGCTGGCGCTGTCGCCGAAATTCGTGCTGGCCGACGAGATCGTCTCAGGGCTCGACGTGTCGACGCAAGCGCAGATCCTGACGCTGCTGGAAAAGCTGGCGGCGGAAATGGGGCTGACCGTCGCTTTCATCAGCCACGATCTGTCGGTCATCCGGCGGCTGTGCCGGCAAGTGATCGCCATGCGCGAAGGCGTGATCGTCGAAGCGAGCGCCACCGACGCCTTGTTCGACAAGCCGCAGCAGGCCTGCACGCGCGATCTCATCGCGGCCATTCCGCTGCCCGAGATCGATGCGAACTGGCTGGACATTCCTTCCGCCGCCAAGGCGCCGACATGAATGCATACGCACGCCGAAGAGCGGGCCTCGGGCGTGCGACCAAAAGACCCAAGTCCCGCCAAATGGAGAGGACTGACATGAAGACCACTATCGCAATTGCAACGCTGGCCGCCACGATGCTCGGCAGCGCCGGCATGGCCTCGGCGGATTCGATCCCGGGCATGCGCGGCCACGACCACACCGGCATCACCGTTCCCGATATGAAGCAAGCGGTCGACTTCTTCACCGAAGTGGTCGGCTGCAAGAAGGCGATGTCGTTCGGTCCGTTCGCCGACGACAAGGGCACCTTCATGCAGGATCTCCTGGGCGTCGACCCGAAGGCGGTGATCGAAGAGGTCACCATGGTGCGCTGCGGCTATGGTTCGAACATCGAGCTGTTCAAATACACAGCAC
>NZ_RZQI01000375.1:0-5530 GCF_003998335.1 Mesorhizobium sp. M7A.F.Ca.CA.002.05.1.1
GGATGGTGGCGGTGCGGTAGAGCGCCGAGATGAAACCGAAGGCGAGGATGCGCGACAGCATGACACCGGCCGCCGAAGCGGTGGCGAACATGCCGAATTCGGAAATGGACAGCGTGTTGGCCAGCGCGATGAAATAGGCCAGCGAAAACACCAGTCGCCCGCCGGCGCCGCTGATCGCCGAGAAATAGTCGCGAAGCAGCCCCCGTCGTTCGGCCAAAAAGCTGCCGATCCGGGCGAGGGGCCGCCTTTGCGGTATGTCACTGGCCTGCGTCATTTCTCAAGGAGAGCCTAGGCGGGAAAACTTAACGTGCCGTTCTGGAGGCTTAAGCCTGTGTCGAAAATAGATGCAACCGAAGCGAGAAACCGACGCTTCGGTGCGGGAAAATTAACCTTTTGTTTTCCATGCCTGTTTAGCGTGGCTTAACGAATGGCCAAGCGCCGTTTGCAGGTCGCCAAAGGTAAAGTTCAAGACGATGGTCGACAGGGAAAACCGCGAGGACTGGAAGCGCGAGCGCTCATTGCTGGCGCTTGGCCAGGCTGTGCGCGGCGACGAACCCGACGCGTCCCTGGTCTCGATAGGCGACCGGGCAGACCCGTCATGGCGCGAGGATGCCGCCACGCGTCATCGCCTCGCCCGTTCGCAGCGCGAGGCGCGCAACCCGAAACTGTCGGATCCGGTCGTGACCGACGGGGATCATGAGCAAGCTTCGTCATCATATCGCGCGCAAACGACGCCACGGACACAAATTGGTGCCGCCGAAACCGCCGGCGCCCGGCGCGCCGATCATGCATCGGAACCTTACGCTGCAGGCGACGCGTCGGTATCCCGAAACGACGGCAGGGACAGCCAGCAGTGGAAGCCGCTGATCGATCCGATGCAGGTCGTGCGCGGTGTCGGCAAGTCGAAGCTGCTGATCGTGACGACGACAATACTGGGTGCCGCGCTCGGCCTTGCCATCGCGCTGTCGACGCCGAAGAAATATGAGGCCACCACCGAACTGATCGTCGACCCGCGCGACCTGAAGCTCACCGATCGTGACCTCACCCAGTCGGTCGTCGCTTCCGATGCCACGCTGGCCATCGTCGAGAACCAGGTTCGGGTGCTGACCTCAGGCACCGTTCTCAACAAGGTCGTCGACAAGCTCAATCTGGTCAACGATCCGGAATTCAATGGGCAAGGCGGCGGCGGCCTCAGCGTCATGTCGCTCATCCGCTCCGTCCTGTCGCGCAATGACGGGCCGGGGGGTGTCGACGACACCCGCCGCCGTGCACTTGCTGTCGGCAATCTGGCCGAGAGCCTTTCGGTCGAGCGCGGCGGCAAGACCTTCGTCATCACCGTCAGCGCCACCACGCAGAATGGCGAGAAATCGGCCCTCATCGCCAACACGATGACGGATGTCTTCCTGCAGACCTTCGGCCAGATACAGTCGGACACGGCAGGCCGCGCCACCGACGAACTGACGGCCAGGCTTGACGAGTTGCGCAAAGGGGTCGAGGCGGCCGAGCGCAAGGTCGAGGATTTCAGGGCTACCCATGATCTCGTCGATGCGCAGGGCCACCTCATCAGCGATGACGAAATGCTGAAACTCAACGAGCAGCTGTCGGTTGCCCGCGCCCGCACGCTGGAGCTGAATGCCCGGGCGGCCTCGGCGCGTTCGGTCGACGTCAATTCGGTTCTCACCGGTACCTTGCCGGAGGAGATCAACTCCAACTCGATGAGCGATCTGCGTTCGCAATATGCATCGCTCAAGCAGGAGGCTGACCGCGCTGCCATTCGGTTCGGCCCGCGTCATCCCGAACTCCAGGCGCTCAATGCCCAGCTTGCCGGCGCACGCGACCGCATCGCCTCGGAGCTGCGCCGCATCGGCTCGTCGCTGCAGGTCGACCTCAAGCGCGCGGTCCAGCTCGAACAGGATCTTGCCTCTCGCCTGGCGCAGCTGAAGGTCCGCAGCGGTGACGTCAACAGCGACCTTGTGTCGATGCGCGAACTGGAGCGCGAGGCGACCGCCAAGCGTTCCGTCTACGAACAGTATCTGCTGCGCGCCAAGGAGACCGGCGAGCAGAAGGACATCAACACAGCCAACATCAATGTGATCTCGAAGGCCTTCGCGCCGCTCGAGCCGAACGGGCCGTCGCGGGTCGTGGTCGCGCTCGCCGGCCTGTTGCTGGGTTTCGCCTCCGGCATTGGCCTCGGAGCCATGCGTGGCGCCTATGAGAGCCTGCGTGACACTGCCAATTCGCGCTCGCGTCGCGACCATGGCACGGACGAACACCGGACGCCTTACGAAGACAAGGCATATCGGTCAGCGCCGCCGCCGGCGCCGCCACAACCACCAGCGCCGCAGCCATCGACACCCCCGCCTGCATCACCACCGCCTGGCTCGCCATCGCCTGTCCAGCAAGCCGAGGTCTCGCCGGCCGAAGGTTCCGGCCGGATCGGTGCCTTGCTGTCGAGGCTGCACAAGTCCGTCTCACGCAGGCCGTCCCGGGAGGAGCCGTTCGATACCGTTGAATGGGCCTCTGCCGAAAACGCGAAGCCGATGCAGGATCCGCAATACTCCGCTTACCCCCAGTCGGCGCCGGCCTTCGAGCCTCGGCAGGCGGCCGCGGCAGCATACCCGTCGCGGCCTTTCCAGCCCGGCGGCCATCCGCAGCAGACGGCGCAGCCGCCACTGCCGCCTCCCATGGTGCAGCAGCGGCCATATTCCGGGCCGCAGCTCTATCCCTACGCGCAGCCATTGGGCTACGCACAGCCGCCGGCCTATCCCTATCCGCAATCGATGCCGGCCGCCAATGCCGGGCTGCAGCCCGATCCGGCTCAGCCTGCTTCCGAGTCCTATCCACAGCCGTCCCTCCCGCAGCAGCAGGCGCCTCAGCCTCATCAGCGATCGGCGGAGCCGTCGCGGGCCGCGGAGGATGCCGAGCAGCAAGCGCCAATCGAGGAAATCCGCGCCAGCCTGCGCGAATTCCGCGAAGCGGTTCGCGAACTGACCGAGAGCCGCGTGCGGCGTCGCTACTTCTGAGCCACAAAAATCTGCGCTGTGCCGTACAAAAACATGCCGGTTTCGCGTAAACGGCATGGGACGGCGCTTTGGCGGGATTGCATGTTGGAATTTTCGTGAAAATGCCACGCTGTGAAAGATCGAAAAGCGCGTCGCTTCCGCAAGCGACGCGCTTGGGCATTCTGGTGTTGAGGGTAGTCCATGGCCGAAGTGATTGATGGCAAGAGCGTTGCCGGCGACGTTGTGGGGTCGGTCAAGACCCTGACGGCTGAGCTTGTCGCCAAGGGCCAGGCCAAGCCGGGTCTTGCCGTGGTTATCGTCGGCGAGGACCCGGCCAGCCAGGTCTATGTCGCGTCCAAGTCGCGCACCGCCAAGGAATGCGGCTTTCATTCCGTCCAGCACACGCTGCCGGCCGAAACCTCGGAACCGGCGTTGCTGAAGATCATCGGCGATCTCAACGCCGATCCGGCCATCAACGGCATCCTCGTGCAGCTTCCGCTGCCGGCCCATATCGACGCCGGCAAGATCATCCAGACCATCGCGCCGGAAAAGGATGTCGACGGCTTCCATTTCATCAATGTCGGCAAGCTCGGCACCGGTGAACTCGAGACAGCCTTCGTGCCTTGCACGCCGGCCGGCTCTATGCTTCTGATCGAGCGGGTGCGCGGCAAGGACCTGTCCGGCCTCAACGCCGTCGTCGTCGGCCGCTCCAACATCGTCGGCAAGCCGATGGCCAACCTGCTGCTTGCCGCCAACTGCACCGTCACCATCGCCCACAGCCGCACCAGGGATCTGCCCGCCTTGGCCCGCACCGCCGATATCCTTGTCGCGGCCGTCGGCAGGCCGGAGATGATCAGGGGTGATTGGGTGAAGCCCGGCGCCACCGTCATCGATGTCGGCATCAACCGCATTCCGGCGCCGGAAAAGGGCGAGGGCAAGTCCCGCCTCGTCGGCGATGTCGCCTATGCCGAAGCGGCTAAGGCCGCCGGCGCCATCACGCCGGTTCCCGGCGGTGTCGGGCCGATGACCATTGCCATGCTGATGGCCAATACGTTAGCCTCGGCCTACCTAGCGGCCGGATTGAAACGGCCGTCCTTCTGACCCGCCAGAAAGCCGCAGCTTTGCCGAACCCCAGTGTTCCCTCAGAACGGCCGGTCATCACGGACCCCGTTCAAGGCGGGCGGCAGTTCGCATTCCTGCTGGTAGACAAGTTCTCCATGTTCTCGCTGGCTGCCGCGATCGATACGTTCCGGTCGGCGAACCGGTTGCTTGGCCGCGACTTCTACGGTTGGACGACGGTGTCGGCCGATGGCGATCCGGTGATGGCTTCCAATGGCCTGCCGCTCAAGATCGACTACGCCGTTGCCGACCTGCCGCCGGTCGATATCCTTTTCGTCTCGGTCGGGCTGACGACGGAATTTCCCGGCAAGAGCAAGGTGCTGGCGGCACTGCGCAGCTGGGGCCGGCGCGGCAATGCGCTGGGTGCCCTGTCGGTCGGCTCCTACCTGCTGGCCGAGGCCGGCCAGCTCGAAGGCTATCGCTGCACCATCCATTGGGAAAATCGCGCCGGCTTCGTCGAACGCTTCCCCGATATCAACTGCACCGGCAATGTCTTCGAGATCGACCGCAAGCGCTACACCTGCGCCGGCGGCACCACTTCGATCGACCTGATGCTGGAGATCGTGCGCGGCGATTTCGGCTCGAACCTCGCCAATGGCGTCGCCAACCAGTTCCAGCACGAACGCATCCGCTCGGCCGGCGACCGCCAGCGCGTCGGCCCGGAACGCGACCTGACCGGCAAGTCGGAGAAGCTCAGACGCATCGTCGAACTGATGGCCGACCACCTCGACGAGCCGCTGTCGGCGGTGCAGCTGGCCAAATCCGCCGGTCTGTCGGTGCGTCAGGTCGAGCGCCTGTTTCTGCGCCATCTCAGCGTCACGCCCGGCCGTTATTACATGCGGTTGCGGCTGGAGCGGGCGCGCGAACTGCTGCGCCAGACCAACATGCCGATCCTCGATGTGGCGATAGCGACCGGCTTCACCTCGCATTCCTACTTCGCCCAAAGCTACCGGCTGCAATTCGGCAGGCCGCCCTCGGAAGAGCGCCGCACGACTTACTGAATTCCGCTTCCGCTGAAAAGTTCGGCGCCCCGGCGCATCGGGCCAGGGTAGCGAATTCGGGTAACGGGTTCCTTCGGAGCCTTCGCCGGCGCGTAGGCTGGGTGCATCAAACGAAAAACCCGCCTGAGCGGCGGGTCACCGGCGCAAATCAGCACCATGGGCAAAAATGTACCATAGCTGAGTGCATCCAGTCAAGAAAAAATTCCTATCATGGAAAGCCATCGGCACTGCCGACACCCCGAACTGGCTGTCATCACGACTTTTGTTAAGCTGGGTTCGGGCCCGACGCACCTGGCTGCCCGGACTTGTGTCCCGGCGCCGCGTCAAATAGCTTGCCGCCCGGATCAGGGGCGGATTTAGGAGATTTCGATGGCGGGACTTGCACGGGGCGTCGCTGCGGCGATCCTC
>NZ_RZQI01000376.1:0-5528 GCF_003998335.1 Mesorhizobium sp. M7A.F.Ca.CA.002.05.1.1
GGGTGAGATAGGCCGCGACCTGGCGCGAGAATTTGCGCTTATCCATGAAAAGCTGGTGCGACCCATCGGCGGCAAGAATGGCGAAGCCGAGCGCCAGCGGCGTGTGCGGCACGTCGCCGCCGCGGATGTTGAAGGCCCAGGCGATGGAGGAGGGGTCGGTCAGCACCGCATGGGTGGCGCCGTCCTTTGCGATCGCCGCCGCCAACCGCGCGAGCTTGTCCTTGGCGAGCTCGCCGGCAAAGCCGATCGGGTGAAGTTCGACCGGGGCCACCGGCGCGTCGGGCTGATCCTTCCAGATGATGTCAATCGGGTTCTTGTCGAGCGGCACCAGCACGGCGCCTGATTTGTCGGCCGAGGCCTGCAGCGCCTTGACCTCGCTGATCGTGTGCAGCCATGGATCGAAGCCGAGCCGTGCGCCCTTGCCAAGATTGTCTTTCAGCCAGACAGCCGGCGGATTGTCGACCAGGCTTTCGATCGAAAAGACGTCCAGGTCGACCTCGCTGCGCACCTGCAGCGTGTAGCGCCCATCGACAAAGACGAAGGCGCGGTCGCGCAGGACGATGGCGACGCCGGCCGAGCCGCTGAATCCGGTCAGCCATTTCAGCCGCGCCGAGCGGTCGGCGACATACTCGCCCTGATGCTCGTCGGCACGCGGCACGATGAAGCCGTCCAGCCCGTTGGCTTCAAGCCATTGGCGCAGGAGCGCCACGCGCGGTTTGCCGACGGCCGGGTCGCCGGCGGAATCGAAGGTCTGGAACATTGTGGGCCTCCTGCGGTCAGCGCAACCGTAGCGTACGGTCACGGAAATCGGAATCGATTTCCGGCTGCGCGCAACCTGCTACAGCATCGCTTGACTGACAACCGGCGGAACTTGGTCCAAGCTCGGTCGGTCCCGGGCTCAATGCTTGAGGTGGATCGTCACCCAGCCCTCGCGGTGCAAGGTTCTGACGTGGCGAAAATTCTGGCCGACATAGGCCGAGATGACGGCGTCGCGCTGGCGGTCGAGGATGCCTGACAGCACGATCGAGCCGCCGAGCGCGATGTGGCCAGCCATTTGCGGCGCCAGCCGCATCAGCGGCCGTGCCAATATGTTGGCGACGATGAGATCGAAGGGCGCGCGCTTGCCGAAGACCGGGTGGTGAAAGCCCGGCGCGGTCACCGTTTCCACCAGTGCCTTGACGTGATTGAGCCGCGCATTGGCGGCAGCCACCCGCACCGCCACCGGATCGATGTCGGTGGCCAGCACAGGAATATGCGCCAGCTTGGCGACTGCAATCGCCAGCACCGCGCTGCCGGTGCCGAGGTCGAGCGCATTGCGCGGATGCTCGCGCCGAACCACTCTTTCAAGCATTTCCAGGCAGCCGGCGGTGGTGCCGTGGTGGCCGGTGCCGAAGGCAAGGCCAGCCTCGATCTCGATGGCGATCTCGCCGCTGTGGCGCTTGCGGCGGTCATGCGCGCCGTGGACGAAGAAACGTCCGGCACGCACCGGCTTCAGCTCTTCCAGCGAATGCGCCACCCAGTCGATGTCGGGCAGGGCCTCGCGCTCGATCGGCTTCGACAGGGAAAGGCCGGCAAGGATGTCGTTCAAGCGGGTCTCGACCGCATCGACGTCGCCATCGGCATAGAGCGACACTTCGTGGATGTCCTTGTCCTCGTCGACCTCCAGGACGGCGATCGGCAGCCCTTCTTCCTCGAAGGCTGCCTCAAGCGCCGCGAAAATGCTGACGGACTCGGTCTTTCCGGTGGTGAAGTAAAGGCGCGTCTGGGTCATGAAATCTGTTTCTTTTTGAGCATGATCTTGCCCGAAAACCGGTTCCCACTTTTCGGGATCAAGCTCTAGCCTTTCGCCGCCAGCCGCTTCAGCTTGGCGATGGCCGTATCGGCGCTTTCACCGTAGGCGATGGTGCCGGCAAAGTCGCCATTGGCGTTGAGCAGCAGCACCGAGGCGGTGTGGTCCATCGTGTAGTCGCCGTCGCCGGTGTCGACCTTCTTCCAGTAGATGCCGAACGACTTGGCCATGGCGTGGACCTTGTCGGGATCGCCCGTGATGCCGATGATGCGGTCGGAGAAATTGCTGACATAGGCGTTCATCACTTCCGGCGTGTCGCGCTCGGGATCGACCGATACGAAATAGGCGTGCAGGTTCTTGCCGTCGTCGCCGAGCGTCTTCAGCCAGCCGGCCAGTTCGAACAGCGTGGTCGGGCAGACCTCGGGGCAATGGGTGAAGCCGAAGAAGACGACGCTGGGCTGACCCCTGAAGGCAGCCTCGGTGATCGGCGCGCCTTTCTGGTCGACCAGGGTGAAGGCAGCGCCGAAGGGCTCGCCGCCATAATGGCCGCGATACCAGTCGAAAGTCAGCCAGCCGATACCGGCGGCCATCAGGACGAGAATGCCGACCAGGATAGAACGCATCATCAGAAAAGTCCGTCTGCAGAAATCGCCGCGCCGGCTCAATGCCGCGCCTGTGCGACAGTCTTAGCGGTTCGGCCTCGCACAGGCAAAGTGCCGCGTTGCCGCAACCGCAGTGGTGTCGACCTATCTGCTTGCAAAGCCGGGCTGCTCGCCCCACCTGTGACCGGCAACTCGAACCGCAGGAGGCTCCCTTGCCACGACTGATTGGGCACGGACTGATTGGGCGAAAACTGATCGGCGGCGCGTTGGCCGCGTGTGTTGTCGTTGGCGCCGGTGCCGCAGTCGCCGAGGAAGTCGGCAAGGTCGGCGTCGACTGGCTCGGCAATGACATCATCGTCGAAGCGATCAAGGATCCGAAAGTGGAAGGCGTGACCTGCCACGTCTCCTATTTCGATCGCGGCATCATCGATCGCCTGCACAAGGGCAACTGGTTCGAGGATCCGTCCGATTCCTCCATCTCCTGCCGCCAGACCGGCCCGATCACGATCGGCGACATCGACATGAGCGAGGGCGGCGAGGAGGTGTTCAAGCAAGGCATCAGCCTGATCTGGAAGAAGCAGGTGGTGAACCGCATCTACGACAAGCCCAATGAGACGCTGATCTATCTCTCGCATTCGCGCCAGGTGCAGAACGGCTCGGCCAAAATGTCGGTCACCACCGTGCCGCTCTACGGCCAGAACGTGGTGTGGAGCAAAGGCAAGCCGCAATAGGCTGCTTAGTTCCTTCGGGAGCCGGACGGACGAATGGTCCCGCTTGCGGGACCATTCGCTCGGCGAATCCTTGCTGGGAGACGATCTGAGGGACGATTGGTTCCGCTTGCGGGACCAATCGCCTAGGCGTAAAGCCGCCGGCATGGAGCGTTCCGAAAACCTCGTCCCGAAAGACCCCGAGCCGCGTATCCATCCGACCGCGGAGCTGAAGACGTGCAAGCTCGGCCGCTATGCCTCGATCGGCGAGCGGGTGGTGCTGCGCGAGGTGAATGTCGGCGACTTCTCTTATTTTGAACGCCACTGTGAAGCGATCTACACGACGATCGGGAAATTCTGCTCGATCGCCGCCAACAGCCGTATCAATGCGCTGGAGCATCCCATAGAGCGGCTGACCCAGCATAAGCTCAGCTACCGGCCGAACGAGTATTTTCGCTGGCTGGGCGTCGATGCCGCCTTCCGCGAGCGGCGGCAGGCGAAAGCCGTGACCATCGGCCATGATGTCTGGATCGGCCACGGCGCGGTGATCATGCCTGGGATCGCCATCGGCAACGGTGCCGTCATCGGCGCCAACGCCGTGGTGACGCGTGACGTGCCGTCCTATGCGATCGTCGCCGGCGTGCCGGCGAAGGCTCTCCGGCCACGCTTCACTCCGGATATCGCGGCGCGGATCGAAGCTCTCGCCTGGTGGGACTGGCCGGTCGAAAAGCTGGCCAGAGCGGTTCCCGACATGCAGGCCATGCCGATCGAAACGTTCCTCGATCGCTGGGAAAACGACGCCGTCTGACCAGTTCAAGTGCGTAGCGTTGAGACGGAGTCGGGCGACGCGCTTCAAGGCCCGCCGGACTGAAACCCCTTCCGCCATGCGGGGGTGGCGCAGCGGAAGGGGCTGGAGGTAAACCGCTGTGAAGCGGAAGGAACAGGCACTCTTGCCTGCAGGATCACTGTGGCATTGAACCCATAAGGTGTGTTTTCCTGACTATTCTCCCTACGCGTGTATTCAATTGCAGCTGGGTATTTGTCTGCCTCGGGAACCTGAAACGGTCGCTGGTTGTTTCTCATCGCGCCGCAGCGTCGAGGATTTCGATAGATGGAAAAACATTTCACAAAGGTCGCCAACTGGGTCGCCCGCATAGCCGGCCTGCCGCCGACATTCGCCGTCTGTTGCCTGATCGTCATCGTATGGGGGGTGAGCGGCCCGTTCTTCGGCTTTTCGGACACCTGGCAGCTCGTCATCAACACGGGCACGACCATCATCACTTTCCTGATGGTCTTCCTGATCCAGAACACTCAGAACCGCGATGGCGCGGCAATCCAGGCCAAGCTCGACGAACTGATCCGGGTCGGCAAGGGCCACAACCACTTCATCGGCATCGAACATCTGACCGAATCCGAAGTCGAGGAAATCCGCGCCAAATGCGAGCGTGCGGCAAAGCGGCATGACGAACAGATCGCCGACACGGCGGCGAAGAAGGCTGTGGCGAGGAAGCGCGGGTCGAAAAAGCAGGCGGCCTGAAAATCAGCCTTTCATGAACGCCGCGAAACTGTCCTTGTGGTCCGGGTGCCAGCGCGACAGGGCTGGGCGGTTCTCGATGATATCGCCGATCGCCCAGGCCATGCGCTTTTCATCCAGCGGGCGGGCCGCCTCATTGTCCGGGCACAGGATGTAGAAATCGCCTCTGGTCAGGGATTCCAGCATGAAATCCACAACCTGTTCGCCGGTCCAGGCGGCGGCCGGTTTTTCCGTCGCGCCCTCGGTCAGGCCGGTAAAGGTGAAGCCGGGGATCAGAAGATGGGCAGCGACATGGGCGCCGGGTTCGTTGCGCAACGCATGCGACAGGCCCTCGGTGAAGGTTTTCACCCCAGCCTTGGAGACATTGTAGGCAAGATTGCCGGGCGGCGTGGTGATGCCTTGCTTGGAGCCGGTGTTGACGATCAAACCCGGGCTGGCCGAGGCCAGCATGCGCGGCGCGAAGGCCTCGACGCCATGCACGACGCCCCAGAAATTGATGTCCAGCAGCCGCTTCCAGGCATCGCCGTTTTCCCATGGCTTTCCGGGATTGTCGCCGATACCGGCATTGTTCATCAGCAGCGACACGCCGCCGAAGGCGCCGAACGCCCTTTCGGCGAGGCGGTGTACCTCATCCGCCTTCGAAACGTCGGCGGCGACGGCAAGCACGGCATCGTCGCCGGCAATCGCGGAAACGGCGCGCGAGGCGTCGTCCAGCCGCGCGCCGCCAATATCGGCCAGCACGATCTTCATGCCCATCAGTGCAAGCCGCTTGGCGGCCGCCAGACCGATGCCGCTGGCGGCGCCGGTGATAACGGCGGCATTGCCTGGGGCAAGCGCGGGCAGGGCGGTCTGGATCTCGGCGTCGGTGATCATGGGCGATGGGTTCCTTGTTCGAT